>NZ_CP102267.1:1913409-2213863 GCF_025148125.1 Blautia wexlerae DSM 19850 | reverse complement strand
TGTCCGATATGCTTAATCTTACGCTTACACAATGAAAAAGGGTGCTGCGGTGTAAAAAATATCTGCGAAGCCTGAAGCATCTTTTTTGCTGCATAACTATAAAACTTTTTTGCTGAAAGGTTCGTGGCCACACCTGTCAAGTGCCTAAAATTGGCAGCTTTATAAAGCACCTCAATATATCTGCCTTCAAATACATATAGAAATCTTTTACCTACTAAATGCTTCCTATACAGATCAGCAGCCACTTTAATCTCCTGTACAATTTTCTCTCTATCCTGTTGTTTTCCCATCTATCTTTTCCCAATCATCACTATAGTATAAAAAAACAGCACTGGACAACTTTTTTGTTATCCAGCGCCCATAATCTTAAAAAGCGGTTTTATGCTGGCTGTCAGCCGCGACATCCTTCCGAATGTCTAAAATGTCGCCGGTATCATTGAGTCCCCGGCGCGGACTCACCGTATCTCCCTGGTGTGGGCGTAATACCCTTCCGAGTATCAAATAGTCCCAGTAATTACCCTGCCCGGGCACAGTACAGCTTTTACGTGCCGCTACACGAAACCTTTTGGCTTAATTATATTATATGCGATACCCTAAGAAATATCAATAGTTTCCACAAAAAATTGATTGGTTGTATCTTATTATAACCCGTTACTTACCGTTTCAATAAACGCTCCCTAGAATCTGTATCCAATACTATTTTATGAAAATCCAGCATTGCGTGCTCTTGCATCAGTTTCTCTCCAAGTTTCACAAGAGGATTGGTTTCCCATTCCGAATCAATTCCTGTTTGATGATAGTATCTTGCATAAGCAAATCCTTCAGCTACCGCATCTGAATTTTCAAATACTCCCACTATTGCATCTGTAAACTGTACAATGATTGAGTTCCCAAAAATACCCTGCAATTCTTCCGCATTCGCATCATCATATTTCTCTAAATCAAAAGATAAAGAGAAATCATACGTATTATTTTCTCCGCCTTCTGTTTCATAAGAAATTGTTCCAAAAATATCTCCCTTGCCAGACGGAAGTTCGATTGACTCTGAAAGCTCTAATTCATATTCAATGTTATTGAACACTGTCGTTGCTTCAAACATTTGTGATATACAGGTACCTTCTTTTTCATAAATATCTTTCTGTAAAAAGGAAATAGGATTATACTCCATATTTTCCCATATCTGTTTTCCCTCCACTGTCCGTTTACACAAGGAATCTAAAAGCAACATCATTGTTTCCTGATCTATTTCTTCATATACGTTCATAGTCAGCCTCCTTTTCTTTGGATTATCCACAAAAGCTCTGTAAGGGTTTATCTCAATTTCTAGTTACAACGTGATATTTAGTCAAATGACGTATGTACGCACCTTCTTATAGTTGCCAATATTATATGGCGTATCTCCCAAAAATTCAATCAGAATATACAAACTTTTACTCACACTATCTCGCCTTTACATCTTTTTTAGTCTATATCCTACATTGATCAATGTTTCTATAATATCATACCCCATCTTTTTTCGTATCTTCCATACTACATGTTCCACTGTTTTGTACGGAATCTGATCATCATAATAATTACTCCCCCAGACCGAACAATAGATATTCTTCTTTGGAATAACCCAATTTGGCCTTTGGGCTAAAAGATACAGAACTTCAAATTCCCTGGGAGCTAAGCTGATTTCTTTTCCTTCATAAATAACAGTATATGACATGGGATCAAGTTGAAATTTACCATTTCCTAATACAATTTCAGATTTATATTCTGGAAAAACATTTCTCATTTTTCTTCCTCTATTACACTATTGTTTTCTATAATAACTTCAATTAACTTTCAACAAAGTTTTCATATCTCCCACAGCTTGAATATTTAGCACTTCTACGCCAGGGTCAATTTTTCTAATCAAATTTGTCAATGTTGATCCCGGACCTACTTCAATAAACAAATCTACCCCCTGTCTTATCATTTCTTTTATACTCTGTTGCCATTTCACAGAAGAAACAATTTGCTCAGAAAGTAATGATTTAATATCACAACTATAATTAATATATTTTGCATTAACATTTGATACATAGGGAATGATAAAATTATTAATTTGTACATCTTTCAAACTAATTTCAAGTTTCTTTTTAGCCGTTTCTAATAATGGCGAATGAAATGGTCCACTAACATTTAACGGTAAAACCATCTTTGCTCCTTTTTTTTGAAATATTTCATACGATGCTTCCACTACAGCCTTTTCCCCTGTTACGACTATTTGTCCGGGACAATTATAATTAGCAATATATATATTACCATTCATCTGATTACAAATTGCCACCACCTCTCTTTCAGAAAGGCCAATAACCGCAGCCATTGCACCGCCTGTCGGGAAAGCCTCTTGCATATATTTTCCTCTTTTTTTGACTAATAAAAATAAGTCTTTTATATCAATCACATTTGATGCTGCCAATGCAGTATACTCACCTAAGCTTAACCCAGCATTAACAGTTGAAGTGACACCCATTTCATGTACACATTCTAAAATTGCTAATGACGTAGTAAAAATTGCAATTTGTGTATATTTTGTTTCATGAATTCTACTGTCAGAACTATCAAAACAGATTTTTTTTACATCTATATTACAAATTTCAGATGCATAATCATAAATTTGTTTTGCTTTTTCATATTGATTATAAAAATCATTTCCCATACCAGAATATTGTGCACCTTGTCCCGGAAAAACAAATGCAATATTTTTTGCCATAACGAACCTCCTATACTCTTATGTATAAAAACTCTCGTATTGCTTCATCTACAATACAAGAGTTTTTATTATTCCATATTTACCAATACCTCTTATCAATAGTACTTATTGCAAAATATGTTCCAAATTAAAATAATCTGTGATCTTTTGTAAAATGGGATTTACTTTTTTTGAAATGTCAGAATAAATTTTTTCTACTTCATTTTGATAATTATCACATACGTCAAATTCTTCAATATATGTAAATTTTGTTCCCTGATTATCTTTTTCTAAAACATAGATAACAACTAAATATTTAAATGGTCCCATCGGTTCTTTACGCTGTGTAATAATTACATTTTTTTCTGGTATAAATACCCTTTCAGATTCCCAATACCCAATATTCTTTACTTCTATACCATATCTGATGATTCTTGGTTTTTTAAAAATAATTTTTGTACATACATTTGCAGACGAATTCATTTCTTGAATAAAGCTATACTCAGACATTCTTTTAAATATCTCTTTTGTTGTACCTTTTAAAATTATCTCCTTTTTTATTACAGGCACTCTCCATAACCTCTTTTCTATAACATGCCAATTTCTATACTATTCTTTAAATTCACGAAGGAGCATAGCACTATTAATTCCCCCTCTCCCCCTTGCAATTTGTAATACTGTATTGATATTTCTATGCAAAGCTTTATTAGGTGTATAATTCAAATCACAATTTGAATCCTGATCCTCATAATTTATTGTGGGAGGTACTGTGTTATTTTTGATTGCCAAACAATTAATAATTGCATCTAATGCTCCAGCAGCCCCAAAAGTGTTTCCAAACATTGATTTAGGACAGCTTAAAGATACTGTACCAATTTCTTTTCCCCAAATTTCCTTTAATACATTTGTTTCAATGACATCATCTTCCCATAGAGCAGCACCATCTAAATTAATATAATCAATTTCATCATACGATATATTTGCTTTTCTAATGCAAGATTCTATTACCTCTTTATATTTTTTTCCATTTTTATTTTTTTCTTTATGATGAACCCCATCACAATTATTACTAAAGGAAAGAATTTCACCGTATATTGGCGCATTGCGCTTTAATGCGTGTTCTAATTCCTCAATTACTAAGGTACCTGCCCCCTCCCCAAGAATCATTCCATTTCTTTTTAAATCATATGGACAATAACAAGCATCTCGTTTTTTTGATAAAACATCACTACTTGAAAACAGTGACATTCCGTATGGAAATACTCCAGCCTCTGTGCCGCAAACCAAACAAGTATCTAAACGATTCAACATAATCGATTGATATGCATACCCCAGTGCAACATCAGAACTTATTCTATCTGCTACAAAAGTTTTACTATAACCTTTTAATTTGTAAAAAATTGAGATTTGTCCTTGTGGTGCAGTATAGAACCATGAAATAGACTGATAGGGACTTACACACTGCCAACCTTCTCTATATAAATTATACAATTCTTTCTCACCAAACCCAACTCCTCCAAGACAATTGCCTGCAAAAACCCCCATTCTGGTTCTATCAACCATTTCAAGATTTATCATAGAATCGTCTAAAGCCATCTTTGTTGCAGCCATAGCATAATGTGTAAATTCATCTAATTGCCTAGTAAGCATAAATGGAAATCCGTATTTCTTAATGTCAAAATTTTTTACTTCCCCAGCAATTTTTACATCAAAATCGCTTGTATCAAATTTCGTAATTGGGCCTATACTTGATTTACCTTGTTTTAACGATTCCCAAAATGTTTCCACATCATTTCCTGATGGTGAAATCACTCCCAATCCTGTTATGACAACTCTTCGTCTATTCATCTGTATACTCCTTTTTATTCAATAACAACTATTATCAATTAGTCTATATATTTCTTTAGAATCATGGCTGCATGAAGTCCACCGAATCCACTGGCATTTGTTAAAACAACATTTAAATTTTTTTCTCTTCCACAATTGGGTATATAATCCAAATCACATAGTGCATCTTTCTTGTTATAATTAATTGTAGGTGGCATAAAATTATTTTCCAATGCCAGACAACAAACAATTGCTTCTACTGCACTAGCCGCACCAAGAGGGTGACCTGTCATTGATTTTGTACTACTCATCGGTATTTTATAGGCCAGCTCACCAAATACTTTTTTATAGGCGCCTGTTTCATTTATATCATTTTGTTTGGTTCCACTACCATGAGCATTGATATAATCAATCTCAAATGGTGTGATATTAGCTTCCTCTATTGCAATTTTTATTGCTCTTGATAAATCCTCACCATCTGGCTTCAAACCTGTCATATGCATGGCATTATTTACTGAACCATATCCCCCAATTTCTCCGTAGATATGTGCACCTCTATTTAAAGCATGTCCAAGTTCTTCTAAAACTAATATCCCTGCTGCTTCCGCTAAAACAAATCCATTTCTCGTATCATCAAAAGGTCTGGAGGCCTTTTCTGGCGGATTATTATTTGTAGAAAGTGTTCCTATTGCTTCAAAGGCAGCAATAGTTATAGGTGTTATTGGAGCCTCAGCCGCTCCGCATATCATTACGTCCAATTCCCCACACCGTATTTGATCATACGCAAATCCTATAGAATCAATTCCTGTTGTACATCCTGTTGCCATTGTACAACAGGTTCCATTAAAACCATAACGATATGATACTTCATTTGAAGTTGTATTAGGCATAGAGCGTGCATATGCATAAGGTGATATATCTTCCGGATTTACCACCTCTTTTCCATTATTGGTTAAAACTGAAAATTCTTCATCCATGAATTTTGTGCCTGCTACTGCATTTGCAATATTAACGCCTACTCTATTTTTGTCTATTTTAGATAAATCTATTTTTGAATCTTTAACAGCTTGATCTGTACATAAAACTCCAAATTGAGTAATCCTATCCATTCTTCTAATTTCACGTAATGTTAATCCTAATTGCTCTGGCTTAAAATTTTTCACATAACCGTAAGCCTTAGATTCAAAACCGAATTTTTCCAGTTCTGGCATATCGCATATACCACTTTTTCCGTCTTTATTATTTTTCCAGAATTCTTCTTTTCCTATGCCTATAGGCGTAATTAGTCCTATCCCCGTTACGACAACTCTTCTCATCTGAATCTCCTTATAATATATCTTTATTTACAGAATAATAAAATGGCATAAAAGATTTTCAAAAAATTCCAAGCACAATTCACAAATCTTTCCTTGCCATTTTATTGATATTTTATTATAATTCTGTCTTGCTGCTAACTATGCCACTCTCAATTTTTTCCTTAAAAATTTGAAGTTCTTTCTTACTACCTTTATTAATCATTTCTTCAACAGCCTCTTCAGTAAATCCTGAATTTTTATCCATACTAAAGTCCTGTATCCAGGTCATTTTTGTTCCTTCTTTTTCTACTGATAAAACAACATCAAGTATCCAATGTCTAAATGGGTACATAGGCTCTAGTCTTACCCCTCGTGCACACATATTAGTAACATCTATAATTCTCTGAGATGTCCAAATTTCAACCGGTTCCTCTTCTTTATTCCCCGTAACTTGAAAAACAATCTTTCTCCTTCCATCTAGCAATTTCTTTTTTTCAAGTATTTTTACATCTTGATAGTTATGTAATTCCGGCCAATTTCTAACATCATTAATAATCTCGAACAGTTCGTTTATCTCTTTTTTTATTATGATAGAATTAACTGTATATCCCATAAAAAACCTCCTTATGCATTGTTATCTTTACTAGTTGCAGCAAGTGTTGACAGAATAGATTTAACTGTCGTCCATTTTATTGCTTGATTATGAGTAACTTTAACGCCAGTTTCCTTTGATAAGACACTTGCTAACTCTACTAATGAAATAGACTCAAATCCCAATTGATTAACTAAATCTGTATCTGAGTTAATTGTGTCTTCAATACCAAACCTCTCTTTTAAAATTTCGTAAATTTTTTGTTCCATTTTTATACCTCCATTTTTATATATTTTAACTGAAGAATCAGTTAAATCTCACTATTCAATAATAGCTACCGCTCTAACCCATGCAGCTCCCATTTCTTTTAATTTAATAGGGAAACAACAAAACTTAAACCCATAATTCATTGGGATCTTATCTAAGTTTGTAAGCCTTTCAATATGGCAATATTCTTTTTCTCGTCCA
This sequence comes from Blautia wexlerae DSM 19850, assembly GCF_025148125.1. Classification (NCBI taxonomy): domain Bacteria; kingdom Bacillati; phylum Bacillota; class Clostridia; order Lachnospirales; family Lachnospiraceae; genus Blautia; species Blautia wexlerae. The sequence goes on along the minus strand of NZ_CP102267.1, from coordinate 2,206,959 downwards.
TAAAAATGAGCTGGCCATAAGCATTTTTTGTCATTCGTTCTATAATACTGCTTTACCATAGCCATAAATGGTTTATCTAATGAATAACAATCTATACCTATTATTTTCACACCACTTTCAACTAAAAATTTTGTTGCTTCTCTTGACATGCCAGGAGCTTCATAAAAATAATTTGGCTTACCCCACTTTTTATCCGTATCTGTTCTTATCAGAACAATATCGTTTTCTTGAAGGCAATATTCAATTCTTTCTAACTCCTTTTTTACATCTTCAACACTAATCTCTTCACATGGACCTTTATTGCAAAAATTCAATACAACTCCATTTCCATAACACCATTCCAATGGTATTTCATCTATTGTTTTAGGTCTTTTTCCTTCACATCTTGTTCCAAAATGTGAAGGAGCATCTAAATGTGTTCCTGTATGAACAGACAATGAAATCCTTTGTTCGTTGATAAACTCTTGATCAGGAAAGCTTTTTTTAGTTATACGTTCTTTCCCTGACATATAATGAATCACTGCCATTGCCTTATCTTTCAAACTACGTTTTCCCATAAATACTATTTTTCTTCCAAATTTAGAGCCCCCTGAATGTGGTCTTGTTTTTATTTTGATTGACATAGGTTCAGAAAGATTTGGCTCAACATTAAAACTAAGATCTATTATTTTCATACTGCTATTCCCCCTTATACAAAATACTAGAAATATATTCATATTTTTGTTTTTTAATCTCATTCAGATTGTTTGAAATATAAAAACTGAGATCTGTCAAATCTCTATGAATAAACCCTGTATATTGTCTGCGCAAAGATTTTAGTGCTAATGTTTCTTTCTCGAATTCTTTCAAATCATCAGACAAAATATAATATATTGCCCAATAAAATCGAAGTATAATTTCCATAACTTTAGGTTTATTAATGGAGTTTGCCTTTTCCAGATACCTTAAAGATTCTTCTATATCATTTGATATAAATGCTAATTCTGCTGCATTTATATAATAGTTATAATTATAAGGATTCTCGCAAAACAACTGCTCATAATAGGAATACGCTTTTTCTTTTCCTTTTAATTCTTTAAGAAAATATGCGTAACGTTTTGATAGCCAACTGTTATTTTTATCTTTGTTTAGCGCTATTTTATAATAATACTCTGACCGACTATATTCTTTTATTTTTTGAAGAAAAAATGCGTAATGACTTATATACCATGCATTATCTGGCTCTATATCAATAGCAATTTTATAATAAAAATCTGCCATTTCGTTTTTTCCCACTTGTCCTAACAAATATGCATAATAGCCAATCTGAATATTATAATTTTTATTTATTTTCAAGATTTTATTATAATACTCAAGCGCATCAGGATATTTTCCAATTTTTCCTAAGCAAATGCACATGTTTAAAAATATATCTATATCTACTCTTTTTTTATCCAAAATTTTTCTTGCTATTTCAATGCTCTCAAAATATCTCATATTCTTTTGCAGAGAAATTGCGTATTCTTTTAGCTCACTTATTGAAAGCTGCTCTCCTTTATGAAACAATATATCATATACTTTTAAACAATTTTTATAATCCTGTTCCCTGTAGTATTCATGCGCCATTGTAAGATCTTCTGAGGATTTTTGCATACGTAACACCTTACCTTATTTATTCTATACTATGTAAAATTTTAAATTTACTTATCTCCATTAATGCCTTTTTATATCCTCCTGCATCTTTAAAAGAAATAGAAATTTTTTCTACCGCTTCTCTATATTTTCTTTCCGTAATTACTCTTTTCATGGAGTCCGATAGTAATTGGGGCGATATATTATCTTTATTTAAACAAATAGTAGCTCCTAGCTCTGAAACTCTACTAGCAATATATCTTTGATCAGCGCCTATGGGAATTGTCACAAATGGTACATTATTATATATTAAATCACTTGTGCTATTCATTCCTCCATGAGTTATTGCCCCCTCCACATATTTAAGTATTTCTGACTGTGGCACATAATTTTGTACAATAAAGTTCTCTGGTATATGAAATTTTGATATATCCATTTTAAATGCACTCATTACGACTATCCCATCATAGTCAGAAAATGCTTTAAAAAACGTTTCATACAGTTTGGTGTCAATACTATTAAATACTGTTCCTAAAGAAATATATATTACTTTTCTACCGTTTATTTTTTCAAATGGAAATTCAATTTTCTCTTTTCTATTATAAACCGGTGGACCAATAAAAAGAAAACTATCATCATATTCTTCTTTTATGTTAGAAACAAATAATTCAGATGTATATGCAATATTTAATTCCCCTTTGTTAAAAAACAGATCTAACATGGGGGGCATCTGTATCCCATATAAAGTTTCTAATTTCATATAGAGTTTCTGGTATGTGTCCGTAGCTTTATGATTTTTTATAAACTCTTCATTTCCTTTTTCCATAAAAACTTTTGGTTTCGCAAATACGGCAAAAGAAGAGATAGCCGGGATGTTTAATATCTGAGATATTACATTTCCATATGGAAACATTGAGCCATAGATAATATAGTCAAATTTCATTCCTTGAATTTGTTTTAAAATATATTCGATAATATCAGCTCTATTCAGGACCTCATCTATTCTATTCAGCAAATCATCAAGAATTGATTTTCCTGGTTTCTTATTTTTAGGAACAAAAAAATCAGATTTCGAGCCATAGCTTATAAATGTTGCACCCATACTTTCTACTTTCTTTCTGAACTCTTCTGTCGTAAAATATAAAACCTCGTCTCCCTGTTTCACTAATCCTTCCACCAAACCTAATGTTGGGTTTATATGCCCATGTGAAGGAATATTCAAAAATAATACTTTAGACATTTTTTTACCTCTTCCCATATATTTCTCTGAATAGTTTTCTTTGAACAATACTATATGTCCACTAAAAAATATCACTATTTTTTTATATATAGGTAAAAATGTCCTAATCTGCAATATATTGTCCTTTTCATGAAAAAACTTATTGTGTCTATAAAACACTTTGCATTGTCACTCTTTTATTGAATATTTGATGACTCGAAATCATAGATCCGGAAATTTATAATCAAAATTCTAATACTCAAAAATTGCCTTTTTGTACTTAATCATTAATACATTTATATGAGATGAATATCCATGTCTTATCATATCTGCACTATATAGCAACCTTAAGCCATTTCTTCATGAAAATTTAGAACGCAAAAAATGATCCTCAAACATGATTTTTATATCACCAGACTGGTGTTGAAAAATCATTCAGGATACTCATTTATTCTCGTAGCAAAAATTAATGAAATTTTTTAAAGAGAAAGTATTTTACTCTATTTTGTATATGGCATATTTATTATTTGTACAAAAAATTAGCAGGATATAACTATGGAAAATTATATCCTGCTAATTTTTATTAATTCTCAATTTTTTAATAATAAGGCATAGTCTATCATTATTCTTTATTTTTAATATATGAAAGTCTTTCCTTTTCCAAACTTTTGTGTAAATTTATGGCCATAAACACTGTGATAATTGCAGAAATAAGATCTGCAATTGGCTGTGCATATAAGATACCACTTATTCCTACCAAACTCGGCAATAACAAGATAATTGGTACAAAACAAATCCCTTGTCTACAAGCTCCCAAAATAAATCCTTCTAAACCTTTACCTAAGGCAAGAAATAGAGAAGAATACACCGTATAAAATCCAAAAAGCATAATAGAAAATCCATTTGCTCTGAGTGAAGCCTGCCCTATTCTAACAAGTTCCATATCTCCTGCTGTAAATTTAGAAATAATTGTTGCAGGGAATAAAATTAATATCAATCCAAAAAGCGCACAAAACACTGTTGACCACAAAATAGATGTTTTAATTGATTCATTTAGACGTTTAAAATTTTTCGCTCCATAACTGTATCCTGCAATCGGTTGAAAACCTTTAATAAATCCAAATACCATTAAACTTCCCATAGAAACTATTCTTGTTACAGCTCCCATTCCGGCAATTACTGAATCTACATATTCTTTTGTATGTGTTACACTCAAAGCATTGGCCTGATTATTAATTAAAATTATTGATAAACTTGTCAATAACTGGAATACCAATGTTGGTACTCCTATCTTCAAAATTTCCTTCATATTTTCCTTAGAATAACAACAATCTTTAATCTTAAATGTAAAAATACTTTTTTTCATAAGAATATATGAAAGAAAAACAACTGTTGAAAGAGCCTGTCCAATAGCTGAAGCAATAGCAGCTCCTGTAACGCCCATATTTAATACGTTTATAAAAATAGGATCTAAAATCATATTTAATAATGCGCCTGACAACATTGCAAACATAGATATTTTAGCCGCACCTTCACTTGTTATAATATTATTCATCATCACATTGAAAATATTAAAAATAGATGCAGCAATAAAAATTCTTGCATATTTAATCGCATATGGCATGATACTTTCTGTTGTACCAAGAAACTTCAGAATTGGCTCAAGAAAAGCTAACGTGCCAATTATGAAAATAATTCCAAGTAAAAGACCACTGTATAAGGCTGTACTCGCAACTTTTTTAGCATCATCATTATTCCCACGTCCTAGCAGCCTAGAAATATATGAGCCTGCGCCATTACCAAACAATAGTCCTAACCCAACAATCACCTGACTTAAAGGATACGTTACTGAAATCGCACCCATTTGGCTCGTTCCCAAGCCTCCAACAAAATAGGCATCTACCAAATTGTAAATTGCGCTGATCATCATTCCTATCATAGTTGGAATTCCCATTGCCAATAACGCTTTTGGAATCGGTGCACTCCCTAATAATTCCATTTTTTTGTTATGTCCTTTCATTTTTTCACTCCTTTTCTAATACTATAAATTATAGCGACATCTATTATAATACTATAATTTATAGTAGTAGTCAAGAAATTTTCTAATTTCTTGAAGAGTTTTTTAGAGTTCTAGTTTTAAAATATTAGGAAATTTTTTAGAATTTTCATCTAAATACAGCACTGCATATCCAATTCCTGCCAATCCCATCATGAATCCTGGATTACCATTTTCTAAATTTGTCCACAGATTTTTTTCTATAAAATAATTTAATTTACTCAGAGTGCTTGTCCAAGGTACACACGGAATTTTTCCTGTTAATTGTTGTATAATCATAATATTTCCTAAAATCCCATGACATAAGCATAAACTATCCAGTTCTATATTAAAATTATTTTCTATCATGCTAATTTTTGTCTGATAATCTTCAAAAATATGCTGATATGAACCATCTTCAATATATTTTAATATTTCTTGCTGCGCCAATACTATTCCTGCTGCCCCATGACACCAATATATCTTTCTACTTCTTTGATTCTCTTTTTTATTTTTTATAATATCATACTTTAATAGCTCCAATGCAATGTTTAGATATTTCCTCTTCTTTGTCTTTCCAAATAATCTTGTAAAACAAATACTATATCCGCTACCTCCATGTGCAATCCCCCTATCCAGCCGAGAAATTTTATTACCTTCAATATTATTAAATATGCTATACGTTTCTTTCAAATTTTTCAAAATATAATTCGCCGCAATCTCAGCACGCAAAATATATTTTTTATCCATTGTTAATTCATACATATTTAAATATATTATGACAGCACCGGCATTACCATATAGCAAATCTCCCATCCTATCTTTTTCCAAACTAGCAAACAACTTATTTTCATGTATTTTTGCATATTTTATATATTTTTCTTCGTTGCTTATCTTATATAATACCAAATATGTATAAATAATAGATGCCTCACCACAAAATGCACCTGAATACGCCTTTGAAGAAGAATTATTCATTGTATATTCTAGCAACTTATTCAATAAAATATTCTGTACTTCAAAATATGCTCTTGTTGGTGCTACTTCATTTAATGCTGCAAAAAAAACTATCATGCCAGCAATTCCTTCATATAAAAACATATCTGATATATGTATGGTACCAGTCAAGGAAATAATCCAATTAATATCTGTTTTTAAACTATTCTTTATCCCTATTTTCATAAGATAATCAGCAATCTGTTTGCATATTTTAATAACGGAAAAATTTGTATCATGCATATAATCCATTCGATTTTCCAAATGAACTGTTGATCCTTTTATAGCGTTATTTAATAAATATTGTTGAATATATAAATCCTGGCTAGATAATGATTTAATCCGCATTTTAATATACTGCTCTGGTGTAATGGTAAAATATTCTTTGATCATTTGATGATTATCCATATACAATTCTTTTTTATTCGATAAAAAACTAAAGTAAGGAATATCTCCTTTAAGCATAGCATATAGCTCTGATTCAAATAAATCTTTTCCATTTTTTGGATTAATTTGTATATGGAAGAAGAAATTTTTTGAAAGGATTAGCTGTCTTTCTCCTCCATCTGTCATAAACATAGGGTGATATGATAATTGAATAAGTTTAGAATAGTTTTGAGTATGATTATACAACATTCTGGAACTAAAGTTTTGAAATCGTCCCTCAAAAATCTTATTATTTTTCCAGATATATTCATAGCTTTTCCTAAATCCCAGACAAATCTCATCTACAAATCCATTATATCTATATTCTTTATGATTTATCTGTGGACTATTATATCCTTTCTTCGTTTTTGCATCTTTGTATACAAATTTCATATCTGAAGTTTTGGAATTTATCAGGAGCAATCTTTTTCTCCCAGTTTTCATTCCGCCTTTTCCGCTTAAAGCACAAAATATATCCATCTCCTTATTTCCCCTTGGTAAAATCCCACTTCCTAATACTGAATTTTCTACAAATAATTTTGCTTTCTCGTTAGCGGTCAATGGAATATAATTTTTTGTGATATGTCCACAGAGCACTTCAATATCTATAAACACAGGATATTCCCCATGAGAAATCAAGTTTTCATAATGGAAATCCTGAATATCTAATATGTAACTCAGTGCAATATGACACCCCATTCTAATATAATAATTTTTTACTTCATCTTTATTTTTACATTTTTGATATTTTATTTCTTCTTCCCAACCATACTCTCCAAAATCTGCTATTCTATATTTAAAACATGACAATCCTACATATTCATATAATATATTTAAGCATTCATAATAAATTTTTGATATCCTCAAATTTCTTGGTTTATAAAATACAGCATTTCCGTTTTTCAAAAAAATTTTCACCGTATGCTTTCCATTTCTGTGATTATCCCCTACTTTCTTAATTTTTGTAATCTCGGTATTATCTATATTTATACATTTTTTTATTTCTATTACATTTTTTTCCCATCTACTGATCAATTGATGATAAAACTCTACGACACTACAAATTTTCTCTAAAATGCATCTTAATAACAGAGGGTAAAACTGAAAAAGCTCCTCTATATATTCATCATTACTTAAATACATTTTAACATATGTAGAATATTTTTCATTTGCGTTCTTTCCTACCAATTTGTTTTCAAGAAACTGTATTTCATTAACTAAAACCCTGGTTGCCACGCAAGCTAAGGCCAAATATAACTCCTCATAAATTCCTTTAGAAAAATATTTTTCTAAAATATCTCCATATTTTTTTCTTGAATAATATCGGGCTAGTTTAAAAAATGGTATATAAAATGTAAAAAACAATTTATCTTTCATTGTATTTTCTATAATGATTTCGCTTTTATAACTCCCTGCTAAATACATTTCTAAAATTTCCATATACTCAACATTTGAGGGAGCTTCCTGTTCATAATATTGAGTATTTTCAGAAAAAAAAGAAGAAATCTCTTTATACTCTTTGCAAAGTATCTTAACTGTATCTTCTCCTATTAATTTTTCCCATTTAGAAGGAATTTTTAACTCATTATCTTTTCTTATATATTTTCTTTCAAATAAATAGCGTTCTCTCATTTATATTCACCCAATAAATCATTTGTTATTTTCTATTTGTATTGACACCGTAAAATTATAGTAGTATAATTTATAACCAAATCAACAACTATACTACTATAATATATAGTATATGTCAAGGATAGGAGGTCAGCATGGCAACCATTGATTTAATTGTATTAGGTATGTTAAAGACATCAGCTTTAAGCGCTTATGATATTCAAAAACTTGTAGAATATCGTAATATATCCAAATGGGTAAAAATTAGTACCCCTTCTATATATAAAAAAGTTCTTCAATTAGAGGAAAAAGGCCTTATAAAAGGAACTACGATTAAAGAAGGAAAAATGCCAGAAAAGGCTATTTATACTTTAACAGATACAGGGGAGAAAGAATTTGAGAAGTTAATGCTTGATATTTCTTCTAAACCAATTCATATCTTTCTGGATTTTAATGCAGTAATAGTAAATATAAATAATCTTTCTCCTGATAAGCAAAAAAAATGCCTTTCTGATATAAAAAATAACATTGAAATACTGAAAGCATATTTAGAAGATAATATTAATTCCAAAGAGCAAAAACCTGAAATTCCAACTGCAGGTATGGCCGTTCTACAACAGCAACTTATATTAGTCCAAGCAATTGAAAATTGGATTGCCACTTTACCAAACGTCTTTTAAAAACAAATATTCCAGGAAGAAACCACAAACCTTCCCCCATTTGTCACTTACTTAATTTTAAGAATAATCCTCAACCTTACCATATGTTCTTACTGTCCCGGATCCATTTTATTGAATAACCTTCACAGAAACAAGATGGGCAATTTTTCGTATATCTTAAAACTTTTAAAATTCTATAGAAACAAAAGAAGAAGAGCTATCACTATGTGATAGGCTCTTCTTCTTTTTAATCAAAGGATTTGGTCTGATTTTCCGTCAAAGGCTTTAAGAGCGGCTTCCAACGGATCAATAATGGTCAATCCGACAGCCGGTAATCCCACCAGTATTGCACTCTTTACCTCATCACGACTTGCGCCTAACTTTTTAGCAGATTGTACATGATAAAGCAAACCACCCATAATTCCTGTAGCTGCAAGCACTGCAATATACGCTAATTCACGTGTTTTATTATCCAATGCACTTGCCTTTTCCTGCTGCAAAATCATGTCAATATATGCCTTACCTACTTCGCTACTTTCTTCCATAAAACAATTAAAACCGGTAAATTCATTTTCCATATTAATATCTCCTTTTATTTGAAAATATTTTAGCAGCAAACTATTGTAAGAAATGAAGATGTATCTGTAGTAAAAATAACATCTCCTGCTTCTACATTCTTTCCATCAAGTTCCTTTATTTCGTCTTCCAAACTTTCTGATAATTGTAAACTATTTATCCGCTGCTCATTTCTTTCTGAACATGTTTTCATTTTTTCTCCTCCTTTGATTATTAAAATAATACCATATTTTTAGATTTTGTCAGTATTATGTCTTAACTTACAATTTTTTGACCTTCAGAAAAGGGTTATGCTAACTTCAAATATATTTTGCTTATTATCATATTCTAACTGTCCTTCATATTTTTCAACAATTTTCTTCACACTCTTCATACCAATTCCATGAAAATGTTTATCTGTTTTTATAGTTAAAAGTTCTCCATTTTCGTATTTAGGCTCGATTTCGTAGCTGTTTTGTATACAAAGCATAAACATATTATTAATAAGCCTTAATGATAAATAAATCCATTTTTCTCTTGTGTAGATATTTTCACAAGCTTCTATAGCATTATCGAACAAGTTGTATAAAATAACAAATATATCACTTTCTTCAAAATGGTAGTTGCCAAAATCGATTGGCATAATATCATATTCTATTTTAATATTCTTTTCTTTTAGTTCTGATAATTTATAATTCATTACCAGATCAATAACTGCATTTCCTGTATAAATTTTCTTTTCCAATTCCGCAAGTGGTTTATTAATACTATTGAGATATAAACAGGCTTTATCTATTTGATTTTCTTCCAAATATTTTTGCAGCAAAGTAATATGGGCTCTATAATCATGAAATAAAGTTCGAGAATCATTATAATATACTTTAAGATCTTCATAATTACGTTCCAACATTCGATTTCTCAATTTAATAATTTTACTTTCTTCCAACGCACTTCGATAAATCGAATATATAGCAAAAAACATTATCGCTAAAATAATGATAACGAAATACATATAATATCCTTTTGCTAAATCAGGAATAGAATCGCCTGCATACACTGATTGAAAATATATAACTCCGATAATTTCCGATAACAAAATCAACACGAGTGATCCTATGCGGTTTTTATCTATAAGTTCTTTATACCTCACTATGGCTAAGGAAATTAGAAACATTAAAGCTCTTCCCAAAAACAATGCCAATATTCTGGATATACTGTTTTGTCTTCCTATAATAATCCCCAAATCCTCTTTATGTAACACTATTCCCATTGTGAATATGATAAATAGATCTAATAATTCTAAACTCAAACAATACAATGAGGTATGAAGCAATGTATATCGTAATTTGATTTTATAAATCAATGAGAACGTTATACTTATTACGATTATAACAACAGCAATTAATAAAATAGAATATAATCGAAAGCTACGATTAATAGCTTCTATTACTGCCAAACTTATACAAATCAATATTTCAAAACATTGTTTTATCTTTGTATTTTCCTTTTTATAAACTTTTCGGAGTATCTCAAAACACATATAAATCTCAAAATATCCTAGTAAATATTGGAGTACATTAAGTATGTATATCTCTTCCATTTGTTGTGTGTTCCTTCCAATAAGTGTGAATTCTCTTTTTTACCTCTTCAGTATATGTTCTACTAATTTTAAGATTTTTACTATTACGCAAGTAAATAGTATTTTTATATAAACTCATAATGTGTACGACATTAACAATGTATCCTCTATCTATAAAAATAAATTCTTTTTGTTCTAAATCTTTATAAATGTTCTTCAAGGTTTCTCGTATAGGTATATTTCCGTTTTGGGTAACAAAAATCGCATATTTTTCATCTTTATACACATAATAGATATCCTTATATAAAATTTTCTCATATCTATGATTAGTACATATTTGATAAAACTTTTCTCCTTCAATATCCAGCCTTTTTTGTAATGATTCTAATGTCGATATCAACTTCTTTTTCAAATTATTTTTAGGGATAAACTGATATGCAAAATAATCATATCCATTTATTAAAAATTTTAAATGTGACGTGATAAACACAATATATCCTGCATCATCCATAGAACGTATTTTTTCAGCTAAAGATAGTCCGTTTATCCCAGGCATTTCAATATCTAATAGATAAATATCAAAATACAATTTTTCTTCCATTTCGTATAGTAACAACTGTGCATTTGAAAAAGTATTCACAACGTATGGAATTCCATTTTTAAAATAAAACTTCTCTATTAAATTACAAATTTCTTCTAAATACTCTTCCTGATCATCTACAATTGCTATTCTTGGCATATTTATCACCTCTGCCTTATTTTTTTCTTTCTGTGAACATGATTTTAGCGATTCTACCAAATAGTTTACATATCTTATTAGTGCAATCCGATTAAATAATATATATTCCATGTGCTTTATTTCATACACTCTCTAAACATCTTAAAACTATCATTATTTAGTCTATATGCACATATAGGTTATTAAGAAATATTTTGATTGCACATACAATACACATATAATCATGGAGGTGCAATTATGAAAGATAACAATTTTGTAAACCTAGGTAAACGTATTCGTGAAAAACGCCTATCCCAGAATCTTACCCAAGAAGCTTTAGCAGAAAAAGCAGATGTTGGAACAACACACATTTCGCATATTGAAACAGGCTGTACCAAACTAAGTTTAACAACCTTTATTTCTATTGCAAATGCTCTTGATGTATCTGCCGATGAATTATTATGTGACTGCATTAATCAAGCATCAAATGTATATGAAACAGAAATTTCTCTACTTTTAAAAAACTGTTCAACTAAAGAAATATGCTTTATACATGACCTAGTAAAAAATACACTTATCTCTTTACATAATCGCAACTTAAAATAATCAATAAAGACTGAAGTTTTTTTCGCTTCAGTCTTTATCAACTCTATCTAAAAACTTCTAAATCTTGTTTCTCTTGAAGCCACTATTTCATCTTCATTTTTAAGGGACATATTATATATAAAATCAAGAATTTGAACTTGTAGAAAATCTGTAATTACTTTGAACTCTGATGCTCCATTCCCTTCTGGTAATATTTTCTCAATCACTCCTAAATCTAATAAATCTTTTGCCGTCATTTTCATAAGGTTTGCTGCCTCTTTTGCACGTTTTTCATTTTTCCATAAAATAGAAGCGAAACCTTCTGGAGAAAGTATTGAATATGTAGAATTTTCCATAGCCCAAACCTCATTTGCAACAGCTAAACCTAAAGCTCCTCCACTCCCACCTTCGCCTATAAGTATACTCAAAATCGGCACTTTTAAATTGAACATTTCATATATACATTTTGCTATTGCAGATGCTTCTCCTCTTTTTTCAGCCTCAACTCCACATGCTGCACCAGGTGTATCTATAAATGTTATAATTGGTCTTCTAAATTTCTCCGCTTCTTTCATAAGACGAATTGCTTTTCTATATCCTTCAGGGTGTGCCATTCCGAAATTTCTAATAATTCTTTCTTCTGTCGTTTTTCCCTTTTGATGTCCTATAACTGTAACTGGAATATTATCTAAAAAGGCTATACCTCCAATTATTGCTTGATCCTCTCCGGTTTCACCGTCTCCATGAAATTCTATAAATCTTTCAAATACATGGGTGATATAGTCTACTGTCGTCGGTCTATCTATTTTTCTTGATAATTGTACTTTTTTCCAACTGTCCTTATAATCACAAAAAGTGCACACAGAAATTGTTTTACGTTTTCTTTCTATAACCTTTGGCTTTTGGTGAGCTTTAAGAATTTCATAGATACGTTCCTTTAATTCTCTTCTTATAACAATCATATCAAGGAATCCATGTTCATATAAAAATTCTGAGGTTTGAAATCCTACAGGCAACTTCTGTTTTGTAGTTTGTTCAATTACTCGTGGACCCGCAAACCCAATTAATGAATTTGGTTCAGCCAATATCACATCACCTAACATAGCAAAACTAGCTGCCACCCCACCGGTTGTCGGATCTGTCAAAACTGATATATACAATAACCCCGCATCTGAATGTTGTTTTACCGAATCTACTGTCTTTGCCATTTGCATCAAGGATATGATGCCTTCTTGCATACGTGCGCCTCCTGAACAATTAATCATAATAACTGGTAGCTGGGCTTTGGTTGCATTTTCGAATAATTTTGTTATTTTCTCGCCTACAATATACCCCATACTTCCCATCAGATATCTTGTATCACATACACCAAGCATAACCTCTATATGCCCTATTGACGCTTTTCCTGTAATAACAGCTTCCTTTAAATTAGTTTCCTTTTTAATTATCTCTTTTTTTTCACTATATCCTGGAAAATCAATTGGATTTTTATCCAATACATCTGTAAACAGTTCAACAAATGATCCTTCATCTATAATATCCAAAATTCTATTTTCCGAAGGCATTCTAAAATATTTTCCACATTTCATACAAATAAATTTATTTTTTTCTAACTCTTTTCTATAAATCAATTTTCCACATTTCGTACACTTAATCCACATTCCAGGTGGTACTGCTGGTATATTTTCTTTATTTCTATCTGTTCGATTATCTTTGTCATTCATAATGTCATTCCTCTTATTTCTTTATTATCAGCTAAACTTATCTACAATAAAGTCCGTTGTAAAATTCCCTTCTTCAAAATCGCGGTGATTTAGAATAGCATTTTGAAATTCTAAATTAGTTATAATTCCGTCTATTTTTATTTTTTTTAAAACATTTTTCATTTTTCTAATAGCCTTTTTTCGTTCTGAATCATACACTATAATTTTTGCAAGCATAGAATCATAAAAAGGTGAAACACTACAACCATTAAATAATGCAGTATCAATGCGAACACCATTACCACTTGGAAAATAAACATTATTAATTTTTCCAGGACATGGGACAAAACCCATCTTCGGATTTTCCGCATTAATTCTACATTCGATAGCATGACCCTGCAATAAGATATTTTCTTGCTTAAACTCAAGCGAATAGCCTGCTGCAATTTTTATCTGTTCCTTAACAATGTCAACATTAGATATCATCTCTGTAATTCCATGTTCTACTTGAATACGTGTATTCATTTCAATAAAATAATACTTTCCGAACTTATCAAGCAAGAATTCTACTGTACCTGCACCTTCGTAGTTTACAATTTTTGCAACTTTGATCGCTATATTTCCCATTTCTTTTCTTAATTTTACCGATAGTTTTGGGCTAGGAGCTTCTTCAATAATTTTCTGATGATGCCTTTGAATAGAACAATCTCTTTCTCCCAACTGTATAACATTTCCATATTTATCTGCAAGTATTTGAAATTCTATATGATTTGGCGCTTCTATATACCTTTCTAAATACATCGTTCCATCTCTAAATGAACTATTAGCTTCCATCTGGGCTGTTACAAAGTTTTCATTAAAATCATCTTCTGTATTGGATATCCTCATACCTTTTCCGCCACCACCTGCTGCTGCCTTTATCATAATTGGAAATCCAAGCTCTAATGCCACTTTTTTTGCTTCACACACATCAAAAACGGGAGTCCTGCTTCCTGATATAATCGGAACTCCCGCATTTCTCATCATATTACGTGCTTCAACTTTATTTCCCATTTTACAAATCACTTCTGGTGTTGGACCAATGAATGTAATATTACATACTTTGCACTTTTCCGCAAAAAGACTATTTTCTGATAAAAATCCAAAACCTGGGTGAATTGCCTGAGCTCCTGTTCCTACAGCTGCACTAATAATATTTTCCATATTGAGATAACTATCTCCTGACGGTGCAGGTCCTATACATATCGCCTCATCTGCCATTTTTGTATGTAAAGCGTCTTTATCTGCCTCTGAATATATAGCTACAGACTTAATTCCCATCTCTTTACATACTTTTATAATTCGTACAGCTATTTCTCCTCTATTAGCAATAAGTATTTTTTCAAACATAAAAACTCCTTTCAAACTAAAACAAATAAGGGCTGTCCATACTCCACCAGTTCTTCATTTTTTACTAATATGCTTTTAATAGTTCCGCTATATTCACTCTTAATTTCATTCATTAATTTCATTGCTTCGATAATAGCAAGTGTTTGCCCCTCTTCTACTTTATCTCCCACTTTAACATAATTATCACTTCCGACAGCAGGGGCTGCATAAAAACGCCCCACCAAGGGTGATTTTATAATATTTTCTTCATCAATTCTATTTTTACTTTCACCCTCTATTCTTTCAGTTACAGTTTCCACAGTATCAACTGCCCTTTCATCAATGCCATTTTTGATGATAATCTTCTCATCTCCACTTTTTATACTAAGCTCTGATATATTATATTTGTATACATTTTCTAATAAGTGTACAACTTCTTCTGTTTTCATTCCTTGCCTCCATATTACATGATGTTATAAAAATAAGATTATTAGATAGAATATTCCCTTTTCTTACGCTATCTTTTATACTTTTTTTAACATAGCATATTTTATATTCTTATAGACGATTTTGGATTTACTTGCATATTTTTGTCTTTATTACACAGAAATATCCTTATAAGATGCTCATTTTGCATTATCCTTATAAGATGCTCATTTTGCATTTGAAATTTTTCTGTTCCTATGGTAAACTACTCATTATTATACTTAGGGAGGATTTACTCGTGCTAGTGCTGTATTTATCAACTATTTCACTCGAATGGAAAAATATAGATTCTGATTTAATGCAATTTGTTTCCAAAGAACGAAGAAAGAAAATAAACCAATATTTTCATGTACTTGACAAAAAACTTTCTCTTTATTCTGCTCTTATTACTCGTATCGGATTAAGCACTATATCTGGTTTGAAGCATACCGAATTATACTTTTCATATTCTCAAAATCACAAGCCGCTATTTTTATCTAAGCCTAAATATGACTTCAGTATTTCTCATTCAAATGGTTCTATAATCAGTTGTATATCAGCTAATTCTCCAGTTGGAGCCGATGTAGAAAAAATATCTTATCCACCATTTGATATTATGGATCTCATTTTCAGTCAACCGGAAATTCAATACATTAACAATGCCTCAGATGTTGAACGAATTTTTAGATTTTACAAAATATGGACGCAAAAAGAAGCCTATTATAAAATGCTTAGAATCGGTCTTACTGGTACTGCAACCCAATGCAACTCTTTAAATCCTGATTTATCTAAATTATTTTATACCTGGCAAGAAGACCATTATATGTATTGTATTTGTGGGAAAAATGTATCTGAACGCTCCTTAATAAAATTGTCAGAAACGGAAGTCCAAAATTATTTTATACCGATATAAAAACAGATTTACAGGATATGTAAAGATTCTATTTCCTGTAAATCTGTCTAACCTTTATTATGAACTTTTTTAAATTCTGTATCTTCAATTAGTCCCTATAGTAAAAGCAGCTATGTCCTCCTCATATCTGCTCTATTTTTCCTCTATGTGATACATCTCATCGCCAAACTCCAGTTCCCTTTTATTACACATACCTGTTCTATGGCATTGTGAAGATGCTGGGAAACGTGATACAATTTTTTAATCAATTTTATTTTCTCTTACAACCTTTTTACAATTTTAGAAGTTTTTACAAGTGCTTCTATTAAAGTTAAACCTGTCAAAATTACAGCAACCCCCATCATAAATAATGTCCATGCTTTGCCCTTATCAAATGTTACCAAAATAGCTATCATTGCTACAGGCATATTTATATACCCTAAACTTGTTGCCCATTGAATAAAAAAATTCGGCCAAAACTTTTTCTCTTCTTCCACTTCATTCACTGTTTTCACTTTTTTAGCGAAATAAAACATACAGACTATAGATACAGCTATCAGTATTATCTTCCATACGCAATTAGCTTTCGTTTCCTCTGGTGGAAAAAAGGTATCTATCATGATAACTGCTATTCCAATGATAAACGCTATTTCACTATACAATCCTGAATAAGCGGAATCTTTCATGTCATTTACTTTTTTCTTTAAAGCAGTAATCATAAATTGGTGGTACCGTTTCGCACTTTTCTTATTTTCATTCATATCATATATCCTCCATTCGTAATAACATACCGTTTCATCTCAATTATATCTCCAGGAAACTACAGCTTTTTCAACCGATACCCCACATTGACCAATGTTTCGATAATATCATGTCCCATCTTTTTTCTTATCTTCCATATCACATATTCTACTGTTCTATATGGTATCTGATCGTCATGATAATAAATCCCCCATACAGAATGATAAATATTTGTCTTTGGCATTACCCAGTTTGGCTTTAAAGCCAGTAGGTATAAAACTTCAAATTCCCTGGGTGTCAGGTCTATCTCCTTTCCTTCGTAGATAACCTGATAGGACATTGGATTTAACTGTAATTTCCCATTGCCCAACACTACATTCTCTTTATATTCTGGAAAAACATACTTCATGTGTATGCCTCCTCTTGATTTGTAAATTCAACTTTTCTCATTCCAGAAAGAAATACTGGACGAAAACTTCCCGCCCAGCACTTCTTCAATTATCAGTTATTTTAATGTACTCTCTATATCCTCCGCTGCCTTTTCTATAATTTGAAGATACTCCTGGAGCTTTTCAGATTGGATATTTCCCTTTTCTGCAAGTGAATTGATTAGAAAACAACTTGCTTTTATGCAGCTTAGCGGATTTCGGATATTGCTCTGCAATTGTGCCCGCATAGTGCGATAATCATTGTCTATATTCAGTGTCCTTGTCGCTGCCTTTTCGCAAAGGTCCAGTAATGGATTGATGTACTCTGCTAATTCCTGCACTAGACTATTCAAATATCCACAACTAACTCTCTGCTCCAAACACTGTTCTAAAAGAATACTGTTCAAGTCATTTAACAGCAGTCTACATTCTTTTTTACATTCCATTTCAACAGCTCCATTCATACACGATAATCAATAATAGAAAATTTCTTTTCTCAGGTCACTATTTGTATATAAAATCATAGGCACCATAATTTGCATCTAAATCTTCGCTTATGTACAGAGTAGATATTCCCAAACTTTTTACCGCATGATAGATAAGTGTAGTAAGCTAAAACAGTAAAGATATAGTTTTACATTTAAATCTGAAGAATCAAAATTAAACATCGTTCGTAAAAAATAGGGAGATCCTTAAAAGTTTCTCCCTAAAAAATCATCTCATAAAATTGTTGTTTTATATAATTCTCCCATCAACAATTTGTATGATCTCATCGGCATTCTGAGCCAGATTCATATCGTGTGTAATCATAATAATTGTTTTTCCATATTTTTTGTTCAAATTACGAAAATATTCCATAATTTCATACGAAGTATTTTGATCCAAATTTCCTGTAGGTTCATCGGCAAGTAATACCTCTGCTTTCGTAGCCAGTGCCCGCCCGATACTTACCCTTTGCTGCTGCCCGCCTGACAATTCTCCTGGCAAATGCTTTTCTCTCTGTCTCAGCCCAAGAAACTGTATCAATTCATCAATATATTCATCATCTACGGTTTCACCCCCAAGAGTAAGAGGCAGAACTATATTCTCTCTTACATTCAGCATAGGAAGCAAATTAAATTTTTGGAAAACAAAGCCAATTTTTTTTCGATGAAATTCTGACATTTCGTTTTCTGAAAACTTCATAATATCTAATCCATCTACTTTTATACTTCCTTCTGTAGCCATATCCAAACCACCAATCAAATGCAGCAAAGTGCTTTTACCGCTTCCGCTTGGCCCTACAATTGCAACAAATCTTCCTTTTTCTATATTTAAGTTCACATGCCTTAAAGCCATAACTTCAACATTCCTACTGTTTGAATATTTCTTACTTAAGTTCCTTATTTCGATAACGTTCATACTCTTTCACCTCCGAAAAAAATACTAATTAATAACTATATAATCACAAAAGTTATAATATTAATCTCCAATTATTCAATATAGTTCATGTCCTCAATGATATTTTTACTAGAGGATTTTTTTACTATCCAATAAGATATAAATGCACAAACTGCCAATGTAGACAGGCATACTAATAAGTAAATCGCTACATCAAATTTATACACATATCCAAAGTTTTTCAAATCAGATTGACTATACAAATATCTGCTGATAATTTGTGAAGCTCCATACCCCCCAATAAACGACACAAAACAGATGTTAGCAATTTCTAAGATAACAATTTCTTCAACCGCCTTGTATTTTAATCCGATTGCTCTTAAAATGGAGTTTTCACGCTTTCTAGTTTGCACCCGAAACTTCATATTATTTGCAATATTAGTTAATGCTAATATCAAAAATACCAGAGCAATTCCCACAATGTTAATAATCTCTTTTTGGTACAACATATCCGCCTTGTCTCTTTCAGTAATCAAGCTTCTTGTTGAAACCTGGGAGTTTTTTGTGCCTATATTGATCAGCTGATTTTCTAATTGTATTTTTTCTTCATCGCTCAAGTTCTCTTTTCCATTTATATACATACTTTGTATTTTTGAGTCCCCAATCAACCCTTCTATATAGGCATCCTTTGTAATGAAAATCGGATATTGAGAATATTTCACGTCAGAAATATATGGGAATGAAACAACAGCCACTATTTTGTATTTCTTAGTTGTGTAATCTGATACATTATCCAAAAATCTTTCATAATCCTGCGTACCTGTTTTCATGTCTTCCCTATATTTTATACTGATCTGCTCTCCGACTTTATATTGAAATAACGGTTCGCCATCTTTATACCACCCTACTTTTTGGATTCCGGTTTTGTCATCACTTTCTCGCATTTCACAAAGAATCACCTCATTTTCTTTGATTTCTTCGGGAATAAACTTCCCATCAATAACATATTTTTGCAATTTTGCAAGTGCATTATCATTATATCCATACAGTACCGACTTATAGACTTGATCTTCTCCATCAAATCCATCATCTGAATACCCATAAATTTCTTTTTTCTTCGCATTTGAAGCATTAAAATATTCATTATTTTTTTCCACATCCCCATTATCTACAACACGAATTGGAAGCCCTGTAGCTGTTTCTATCTCTTTGACCTTATCTAAAGAGAGAATTTCTTTAATTGACTCTCTTGAGATTCCATAATCTGCCGTTTGGAATGTCAATACGTTCATAGCATATTCTCCATTAAAAAAGTACATTTCTTTTGTTTCATAATGAATATCATGTGCTATTTGTGCTTTATAAAACAACCCATAAAATAAACTTACTCCCATACATATTGTCAACATCATAAAAATGCTAGTTTTGAAATCACGGAGTACATATTTTAAAGACAAAATCCAAAAAGTGCGAAGTTTGCTGCTGCTTTTATCAATACGAAGGAATTTACTACTTCTATGGACATTAGGATCAACTTCATTAGAAATCACTTCTATAATTGATTTTTTATAAATGCTGTGACAAGCAACCAAACCTACGCAGGAAATCGCTACAGCTAGCAGAAGCAATCCAATTATAATCTGTATAACTGGAACAATCACTCCAAAGCGTACCCTTTCTCCATACAAATAAATAATCTGTTTTTCGTCTCCAGATAGTTTCATCACGCCCCGAGCAATTCCATTGCCTATACCTACACCCAATGGTACTGCTACTACATATATAATTCCTAACTCTAATAAGATATTTTGCTTAAAAATATTTTTTTTAATCCCTATTGCTCTTAAAACACCATATTGCTCTTGTCTCGCAATCAGCTGTATACGGTAAATTCCCGAAAAAATAATACAGAAGAACAAAAGAATTGCAGTAATGACAACTATATCTATACATAATAATTCCTCCATGTTCTCTCTTCCCGGGCTAGTTTGTATATTTTTCACTGGAATATCTAGCTTTGCAGCGGTTTTCTCTTTTTGATGTTCAATGTTCCAATTATTCTTATAATTTATATAGCTGATGTAGGGACCATTATATTCTTTTTCCAAACAGGAATACATCGTCAATAATCCAACTTGTTTATTTCTCAATACATCCGATAATATTCCAACAATTGTAAATTCTTGAACGACCCCTGTGTTCTCATTTTCCAAAGTGATTTCCTGATTTATGTCCGGTTCTTTTCCAAGGTTCAGTAGCACCCACTTTTCCATAACCACTTCCGTTTCATTTTCTGGCATTCTTCCTTTTTCAAGTCTGCCTGTAAGCGTGATTCCTAAATCATCCCCACATTGAAAGTAAATCCTGTTCTCATCGCAAAGTACGTATTCTGGTTTCTCAAAGATAGCCATTTTAGAAATATCGCTGTCATTTCTTAATATTTCCACCTGATTTTCATTTAGGCTTGTAATTCTAACGTCTGCAGGAGTGTGTGTTAGCATATTCTGCAACGCTTCTACTCTATGGTTGGTATGCATTAAAATAAGAAGGCCGCTTATTAACACTACAGTTAACAGAAAGCATAGAAATACTGTTACAGTATTCTTTTTATATTCTTTCATATATCGTAAATATAATTTCATAACTATACACTCCTTTCTTCTACAAGCTGATAATAATATTGTTTTTTTTGCATTAATGATTCATGATTTCCAATCTCTACTATTTTTCCCTGATTCAAAACTACTATCTCGTCTGCTTTCCTTATTGTTGAAAGTCTATGCGCTATCATTATAACAATCCTATTTTCATAATACTGTCGAAGATTGTCTAAAATATATTCCTGCGTTATATTATCTAATGCAGAGGTTGCTTCATCAAAAATAAGAATATCCTTAGACTGTAAAATCATACGTGCGATTGCAATTCGCTGACGCTGTCCTCCAGAGAGTTTCACGCCATTTTCTCCCACCTGAGTCTGATATCCATCCGGTAATTTTGATATAAATTCATCAATACCAATCCGTTTACAAGTTTCAATATAGTCCTCCTTTTTTATTCTATTATTATTAAGCGTTAAATTATTTTCTATGGTATCATCAAACAAAAAAGTGTTCTGTGAAACAATCGCGATATTTTTCCTCAAAGAGTATAAATTATATTCTTTTATATTCTTATCGTTAATAGTAATTTCTCCTGATTCCACGTCCCAGAGTCTATACAGAAGATTTATGATTGTTGATTTTCCGCATCCTGTTGCCCCAACAAGAGCATAAACTTTACCTGGTCTAAATTTGTAATTTATATTTTTTAAAATCTTATTATTAGAATAACTAAAGTTCACATTCTTCATATTAATTTGTGTAACATGATCCGGAATTTTCAGTCCCTTATTGTTTTGAACAATCGTACTAGAGGATTCCAGAAATCCATAAATTCTATCCAAAGATACCCACACACGCTGAATACTTTCGTTTATTTTAAGCAAGCCCATACACGGACCGATGAACATTGCAGTGTACTGTTGAAACGCAATTAACTCACCAAATTGAATACTTCCATTAATAATTTCCATTCCGCCAATAATGTAAACTAAAATAGTAGTCAAACTAGATAAAAATGTAGCTGACTGGCTACTTGCAGAAAATAATACATCTAACCGAATTCCTTTCCTTGCAAACTCTCCTTCATTTTTAAGATAGTGAATCAAAAAATAACGCCGAGCTTTAAGAATGACAATTTCTAATATGTTGCTGATATACTGTTCGATGATGTTATATACTTTCCCTGATTGTTCTCGAACTTCAGCAGTTTTGTTTGCAAGCACTCTGCTAAACTTACTCTGTACTACAATGGTAATAATCTGAATACCAATAATGATGCATAAAATAGTACTTTGAATATGGACTAACATAGATAAAGCAAAAAGAGAGGTAATAACATTTCTTACAAAATCAAAAACAAGATCGATTCCATAATTTTCAACCATGTCGGTATCATTATCTATAATATTTAAAACTTCTCCCGACTTCTGCTCTGAATAATATGCACCGGAAAAAGTGCTCAATTTTTTTAGAAGAAGATATTTATACCGAATTGTCATTTTTGTCTTCAGATATGAAAGATTATACTGCTGAAGCATATTTAATATGGCAATAGCTATCATAACGGCCATATATACCCCACCGTATACAAATAAAGCACTGGCATTTTTACCTCCAATGGCTACATCTATAATCCGCTGTAGAATAATCGGCAAAAATACACTCAATAATGTAAGCACAAACATTATCAGACAGCAAATTATACTTTTTATCTTGCTTTGCCTAAACGACTCCCTTAGAAATTTTCCAATCAGTTTGTATCTTTTTTTCATATTTTCACCATACGCTTTCTTTCATTGTAACTCCCATCTTCAAAGTGACTTTATGTATTTCACTAAAGTTCCAACCGTAAGTAAATGATACCTATTTACTTTTAAATAGTCTATTTTTATATCCATAGTTTTCTTCACATATTCCAAAAACGGAATAACCATTTCCATTTTTAGTGGTCCGGTTCTGGTCAGCAGTTCAATATCGCAAATCTGCTTGTCAGAAAATCTTTTTTCAAAATATTGACCTATAACCTGATACATTTCATTTAATATAGAATCGTTATTTTCCACAAACCAATCATTCTTTTCTGGAACTCGAAATCTAGTGGAAAGCTCACTCTCTCCCCATTCATTTCGCAAAGCTTTATCATATAACCAGTCACATACCGTTTCATAACTGATTTTATTAGTTTTTTTCTCCCAAAACATTTTACTCACAATGCCAGTTAATCTAGCAGCCGCAATACTATTGCAGGATGGTATCATAATATACTTATTTGAGGGAACAGCAACAACAGGCGTCACACAGTCCATAATGCATTGTACCGATTCACTTTTAGAGAACCAAAACCCACATTCTTTTTCAAGTATGCCGGCCCGTACTCCAATTACATTATCATAAGCAGCTGGATAACTGACATTCCCTTCATTTGACATTGATGCAATGATAGTAACATTTTGTTCCGATAGCTTTTTCAGGATTCTATATAATTTCTGATCAACTAATATATTGAAAGCCAAACTCATATTAATTATAGATACATCACTATTTATAAGGGATTCCAATGCAAATTCCAATGCAGCGAGATTTGATTTTCCATTTCCATCCAGTATTCCAATACTCACAATATCTACATATGGGCATTCGCTAACAATCATGGAAGCACAAGCGGTGCCATGACCACTTGTGTCATAAATATCCTCATTCTTTTCCAAACAGCATCCCCTTTTTATAATCCTAGTTCCGCTGACATGGCTATTTTTAAATGCTTCGTGGTATAATTCGATTCCACTATCAATAACGGCTACTTTCACTTTCATATACTATTTTCGTTACATACTCTCCATACATATTCTGTACTTCATTCTTTCTACTCCGCAGGCTAATGGTGATGGTTTCAAATAATCATTGTTAGCAACTTTATTAATAATCCTACACCTTGTTTCACTACAGTATTTATACAAATCACACCCTTCGCATTCTGGAATAGTACAGTCTGAATAAGCAAGTATATGATCCCTCTTCTTCGTATCAATTCCGTGATATATATCTCCAATTAGAAATTCTGGATTACCAACTGCTAACATACATGGATATATATCCCCTTTGGGATCTATATGCATACTCGTAATCCCGCCAGAACAAATTCCAAGTTTATGTATCTTCCAATTATTCAATAAATCTTCGTTATTTTTATATGTCTCACATATTTTTCTAATCTCACAATTCAAGACTTTCAAATCCTCATCTGTAAAATTCCGATCGTAGAAATCATGCACAGGCACAATCAAATGGACACCTAAATCCACAAAATACTTTACATTTTCAAATAAGTTTTTAACTGTTTTATGGTTATATGTCATCCGTATTCTTACATCCGGCTTAATCTGTAAAACTTTCCTTATATTTTTATCGACAATTTCAAAAGATGGGGTCCCATCTACAAATGGTCTTGAATAATTTTGTGTACTCTCCTTTCCATCCATGCTTATTGTAAAGTCATCAATCTCTTCTGTTACAAATGAAATTATTTCATCATTTAATAGCGTTCCATTTGATGTCGTAGAAAAGCTGATAGAAATCCCACTCGCTGCTGCAAGAGCCTTTGCATTTGCTACAAGATATTGCATTTCACGGAAAGCCATAAAGGGTTCGCCTCCATGTAAAACAATCCATAAATACTTATCATTTATTGTATTCATATGTGTGATTACCAGCTTAAGAGCCTGATCAATTACCTGCTTATTCATTTTTTCTTTCTTCTTATTTTCACCTTCATAGCAGTAAACACATTTCATATTGCAAGAAGATGTCAGCCAAAATGATGCCTGCATATTTTATTCCTCCCATATAACATGAAACAAATTATCATGTACAGTATTGCAATGCTCTCTCATGCTTCCATTTTTGGTATATTCCATAATCTCTACCGGGCACTTCCAACAAAACGGCATTACCTTACACCGGCGACATTTATGATTGAATTTTAATAAATCTTCAATCATGAGCATTAAATTATTATTTGTAATTTTATCGAACTCTGAAATCTGATCAATATGACCTAAACTATATTTTCTGTCTTCAATTGTCTGGCAGGCATATACATATCCGTCATATCTTATATGATACTTTGAAACCAAATTCTGGCAATTCCCATATGTACACATACATTTTTCATCTTTTTTGATTTCTGCACCATGTTCATAAAGAACCCCACTAGAGGTAAGTTGTTTTTGATTTTCTAATGCCCTGCCAATCCATGAAATTCTTCTGAGAACAGGAAATGTGCCCAGTTTCCGATTCAAATCCAGAAATTGCTCTTCCAACTTCTCGTTATCCTCTGTTAATACCATTGACAACGAAATTGAATCAAATCCATTCAGTTTTAACAGCTCAACACTTTTTAAAACTTTTGCAAATACACCCCTTCCTCTAATTTTTCTGCTGCTTTCCTCATCGACTCCATCTACACTAATATCTATCCGATCAATATACTGAATAATATCAGATACATTTCCTTTGTGAATTAAGGTACCATTTGTTGCTAATATGATAATTCCCTCAAAAGCTTCCCGTAAAAACTTTAGATGTTCCAATAAATCATTACGCAACAGTGGTTCTCCACCTGTTATCGTTATTTTATCTGGTTGCCATTTGATAATCTTTTGTAAAATTTCTGTAACTCTTTGTGTTGTCATCTCTTCGCCCTGCTTACCAGCGCTAAAACAACAGTGCATGCAAGTTAGATTACAACGATTTGTAATCTCAAATGCAACACTTTTTTGGAAAAAAAATTCCGCATCTCCAAGAATACCGATTTCTTCCATTTTGTCTAGCAGTTTTCCTATATATATTTGATCTTCCTCTCTCATAAAAGAGCGAACAAAATCCTTTCTTTCATAATTTAATTCCAATGCTTTAATAAAGTAATTATAGATTTCTTTTGTAATTCTCAGCCACATTCCAGTTAGTTTATTTGCCAGAATCACCTTGTTTTTATATTCTATACATGCGACATTACTATTTAGTTTCATCATACCAACACATCCTCATCCCAAATTTTTTTATACAAAAACTTCTTTTGGAATTTACATATTTTTTCAAAATTATCTGTCTGATTTAAATCCGAATAAAGATACAATTCCCCTGGACACGGCCAACAAAAAATATTTACCGGACATGTGCTACATTTTTCATAATTCTGTGGAAAATAATTCCACACTGCAGCCATATTCATATTTATTTCAAAAGGGAAATCCTGATTTTCTAAAATATTTCCCATGCAAAATTCATCCTGTACGAAATACTGACACGGATAAATATTCCCCCTGTAATTAATAAGAAGTTTTTCTTCTCCCGCTTTACAGGAACATGCCTGAATGACAGGCTTATTTATTGCAGGAATTGGACTATAATATTGATCATGCTCCAAAAATCCTCCTGATTCTTTTCCTCTTCCCACAGGTGCAAATGAACGCACAATCGGAGTTGTTCCTAGTTCTTCATTCATTCGATAGAATTCTTCTTCCATTTTTCTATGAAATTTATCTGAAATCATTGACAGTGTTATTTCATAAAATCCTTTTTCATGAAGCAAATGAACTGTCTGAATAATCTGCTCAAATACGCCCCGACCTCTGATTCTGCTACATGTTGCTTCATCTACGCCATCTATGCTGATATCAATTTGATCTAAATATCGAATCAAAACACCCACATTTTCCTCATTAATCAGAGTACCATTTGTGGATAATGTCACTCTGCCATTAAATTTTTTGTTAAGGTATTTCAAAATATCAAATATGTCTTTTCTCACCAATGGTTCACCACCAGTAAGCGATATCTGTTTCGGTTTCCAGTTAATAATTCTATTTAAAGCCATTACAAGATTATCAAATGACATTTCGTAATCTGTTTCTCTTTCTGCGTTTACGCAACAATGCCGGCAATGCAAATTGCATCTCCTTGTGATTTCAAAAAGTACTGTACGATTACCTCTTACTTCGCCTTCTGTTTTTTCAACTATGCCAATTTCTATCATTTTATTATAAACGGACTTCATATATTCTCTATCTTCTTCATCATATAAAGATTCTAGCAACTGATTAAATGAAAGTCCTTCTTTTTCTACAAGAACAAAAAGATTATAAACCTTTTGAGAAACTCTAATCCATAACCCATTAGAAGTATTTAGTAATATTCTTTTTTCTTTATACCTTAGAATTCGTGTATCAACAGAAAACATACGCCTTCTACCTCCCTACCAAACTTCTTTTTCTTAAATATGGGAAGTGCCAAAAGTATATACTGGAAATGCGTATTTAAAATTTTCCGCATCTTTGTATAATACTTTTGGCACCATGTGGTCACATTACATTAATAGTATGCTGATGTTGCCGCATTTGCTGCCCATTTTCCACACTTTTTACACTTCTTTGTCGGTTTACAATCACTGTGGCATGGATCAATCTGTCCATAAGGATGTGCCTGTGTAGAACAATTGTTTGCAGAATAAATACTCGTTCCAGAGCCACACTGTGATAAAACTTCGACTTTTTCCTTTTCCTGGATTTTTTCAATTTTTAATTCAGCTGATGTTAGAATATAAATAGTACAAAATAAACATGACCATTTTCAATAAATATTATATGATAGTCATAGATCAAGAGAGGAGAATGGTTATGGCAAGAGGTACAAGGTATTCACAAGAGTTTAAGGAAGATGCAGTAAGATATCGGTTGGAGCATCCTGAGATTGCGCTTCGTAAGTGTGCTGAAAATCTTGGAATTAGTGAATCAGCACTAAAGACTTGGATGAAATCAGCAAAGGAACATGAAGGAACTGTTCCTACTCGTGGTTCAGGCAATTACGCAAGTGATGAAGCAAAAGAAATCGCACGTCTGCAACGAGAATTACGCGATACAAAGGATGCACTTGAAGTGTTAAAAAAAGCAATCGGTATTCTGGGAAAATGACAAAAACTCTTTACGCTGCTACATCTAAATATGTAGAAGAAATTAACAACCTGCCTGTGAAACGTCAAGTTTCTGTCAGCGGGATACTGAAAAAATTGGACGTTTCACGATCTGGTTATAATGCATGGAAGAAGCGGGTTCCTTCGG
This sequence comes from Blautia wexlerae DSM 19850, assembly GCF_025148125.1. Classification (NCBI taxonomy): domain Bacteria; kingdom Bacillati; phylum Bacillota; class Clostridia; order Lachnospirales; family Lachnospiraceae; genus Blautia; species Blautia wexlerae. The sequence goes on along the minus strand of NZ_CP102267.1, from coordinate 2,178,270 downwards.
ACACGTCTATTCGTCGAACTGTTTTAAAAGAAAAAATCCAAAAGATTTATGATGATTCACATCAAAACTATGGTGCTCCTAAAATTGCAGCTGAATTGCGGAAATCCGGAGAAACTATTACTGAAAAAACAGTGGGAAATTATATGCGTCAAATGGGAATAAAAGCGCAATGGATCAAACCGTATACTCAAACAACCATTGATTCTGATCTAAGCCAGAAACTAAAAAATATTTTGAACGAAAAATTTAATCCAGAACATCCAGATGCTGTATGGTGCTCAGATATCACTTATATTTGGACATATGAAGGATTTGTATATCTTACCAGTATTATGGATCTATATTCCAGAAAAATCATTTCCTGGGTACTAAGTGAGACGCTGGAGGCATCTCATGTAGTAAAATGTATTGAAAAGGCAAAACAGTCCAGACATATTGAAAATCCGCTTATTTTTCATTGTGACAGAGGATGTCAATATGTATCAGAAGCATTTCACAAGGCAACGGAAGGAATGATTCACAGCTATTCCAAGAAGGCTTATCCTTGGGACAATGCTTGCATAGAATCGTTCCATGCCCTTTTAAAACGAGAGTGGATTAATCGTTTCAAAATTTTCAATTATACTCATGCATATAAATTGATTTTTGAATATATCGAGACGTTCTACAACACCGTCCGTATTCATAGTCATTGTGGATATTTATCTCCAAATGAATATGAGGAACAATATCTAAAAAATCTGGAAACGACTGTAACAAGCTTAGCAAGTTAACAATTACATAAAAAGAGAAAATTGGTTGTATTTAATTTGTACTTTTTCTTGACATAAGACCAAGCCATTGTTTTCCTCCTCTAAGGTATTATTTATAAAAAGCTACTCGACGTCATAATAGCTTTTTACCATAAGAAACAATTAAATATTTTTTCTATAAAATCAGAAAAAATGTCCTTTGCTGATAAATAAACGTTTCTAGTAAAATATTTATAGGTCAGCAAATTAATTATGTATCTTTTCTAAAAACTACACGTGTATTTTGTTTGTCCCCTTTTATTTCATCCGGAATTTTAGGATCAAACATACCTGGAATCATACATTTTCCAACTGCATGTTTTCCTAAGTTAATTGCCAAGTTACCAATAGTACTTTTTACATTTTTCTTCATGTTATTGTCCCCTTTCATCTCAAATCTCTATTTGATATCTAAAGTATACCCTATGTTTTTAGCAAATTCATATTTTAGGAATAAAATGTATTTTCAATAGAAAAAGTGTGCTATATTCTCCAAAAACAAACGATTTTTCAGTAATAACTGTTGATTTCAAAAAATCCAAGTAATATAATAAAACTAATCAAAATAATCCAAATTGAAAGGTAATAATAAGATGCACGTAATTCAAATACTTCCATATATATTAAGTGTTTTTTCCTATTTAATTCCTATTTGTTGTTTTTTGCCATTCAAACTAAAATTCAAACAAAAGGCACTCCTTTTTTTTATTTTACTAATAAATATTCTCATGATTGGATTTGTTCTCGGCAATATTGGTGTAATTGTATTAATTTTAAGTACATGCATTTTTATTTACTGGATTGCTCCTGAGCCATTAATAAACGCCTGTATATTTATTGCGACCTATCTCTTTTGCGTTTTGTGGGATAATCTATATTCTTTACTATGGGATACCTATGTATATCCTATTACAGACCTACAATCCCACACAATCTACTATATTATTTATATAATTTCATATATTGGACTTTTAGCCTGTGTCTGCCCCATAATAAGCCATCTTTTTCATCTAGTTCTACGTAGAATACACGTGAAGCTTTCCAAACAACTTTTATTGTTGATTACGGCAAATCTGGCTACTTGTTTATTTATTTTTTTGTTCAATATAATAATCGGAGAATCAATTGGATACAACCGTAAAATCATAATGTTTAATTGTATATTATTTGCATGCTATTTCATCATCAGTACTATTTTAATCATAACTATTGTAAAAACTCATGTTGAAAAAATACACCTTAACATGAAACAGGATTCTTACAATAGACTTCAAGAATATACTAATCAAATAGAAAGCATGTATTCTTCATTACGCTCCTTTAAGCACGATTATTCAAATATTATGCTTTCTATGTCTGAATATTTTGAAGCAAATGATATGGAAGGATTACGTTCCTATTTTAATAAAGAAATTCTTCCACTGAGTAGGAAAATCACCAAAAATACTGCACATATTAATCAACTTATGAATATTAAAATCACTGAACTTAAAAGCATCCTATCATCTAAGTTGTTATATGCAATAGAATTAAACATTGATGTCAGTATAGAAGTTACTGATGAAGTAATTTCACTCCCTATGAATACATTAGATTTATGTCGCATCGCTGGGATTTTTCTTGATAACGCAATTGAAGCTACATTAGAAACAGCTTATCCTTCTATCCGCTTTGCATTAATAAATCTGGATGCTGAATACATTTTTATTATTTCCAATACTTTTTTGGACAAAGGAATTCCGTATGCTACATTAGCAAAACCAAATGTATCTACAAAAGGGCATAATCGCGGAATTGGACTCTATAATGCTCATGAAATCATTTCAAAATATAATCACGTATTTTTAGATACTGAAATACAAGATAAATATTTTGTGCAGCGCCTTCAAGTGTCTAAAAAAAATATATAAAAAGCAGGATCAAACAATCCTGCTTTTTATATGCAAAGGAAGAAGAGATAACGTTTCAAATACTACGGCAATAAATGGTATATATAATATAATATCCATGCTGACCGCTATGATAATAGTTCCTAACATATATATTAACACCAAAAATATAGTTCTTTTTTTCAATTTCTCATATAACAAAGGAGAAATCGGATTATTTTCAGTGCCTTGCGGTCCAATTATAGCTAAGACACCAAGACAAATCAGGTAAATAATAATAATACAAGATAATGGTGTATTTAACTGTTTTGATATAAACACACCACCTTCTACAAATATACCAGTTCCTATTAGGCAAAAAGAGCTTCGTTTAAAATGTATTCCACCAGCACACATTTTTAGTGTTCCATATAAAAACAGAAGGAACATTGCCTCCCATAATATTCCTGAGATATGAGCTATCAAAAGTATTGTTCCAATCATAATAATATTATGCATTAGTACTTGAATCCCTAGATTCATACGCATCCGATCAAGATCATCCCAGGAGGTTCGATCGTCATCTAAATATTTTATAATTTGGTTTGCTATTTTTTCCATTCTTATTATCCACCTTCCTCGCTTTATAAATTTAATTATAGTCTTATAATAAGAAACTATTATGTTTTTATAATAACCGTTCATATCAACAGAATAACTGTTAATTCACCTACGGTTTTTCTATAATAGATAACGCATAATCTTTTTCTTTAATAATGATAGCGTTTATTGTATAATTTAATAAAACACATAAAAAAGGAGTAAAATGGATATGATTGATATTTTCATCTGTGAAGATAATAAGAAACATTTAAATATTTTGCGGAGCTGCATATCTAATTTTATCCTCATGGAAGGATTTGATATGCAAATTATTCAAGCTACACCTGATCCGCACACGATATTAAAAGAACTTACGAACGCAGAAAACACAGGGCTTTTTTTTCTTGATATTGACTTAAAATCCGATATGAATGGCTTAATGCTCGCACAAAAAATCCGCCAAATCCAACCGCGTTGTTTCATTGTATTTATTACATCTCATTCCGAAATGAGTTTCCTGACTTTTCAATATAAAGCAGAAGCTCTTGATTTTATTATAAAAGACACTACAGAACATATAAAAGCTAAAATTCACGAATGTCTTTTAGATGTAAATAGCAAATATACATCATTAAACAATGATATAACCCGAACCTTTACAATTACTCAGAACGATAAACATATTGTGATTGACTATAGTGACATCATTTTTTTTGAAACATCTCCTAATATTCACAAAATTGTTCTTCATGCAAAAAAACGAGTCATTGAATTCACTGGCCAATTAAAAGACATTGAACAGCAATTAGATTATCGTTTCTATAGATGTCACACATCCTATATTATCAATAAAGACAATATTACAGACATAGATTTTAAGGAGCTAATTGTTCATATGAATAACGGTGAAACCTGTCCCGTTTCTGTAAGGAAAAAGAAAGGTCTAAAGAAGTTAATGGCATAATACTCCCTCTTTGACATAAAAGAAGAGTATTCTGTCATTGTTTCTGTCAAAGAGCAGCCGCTTTATATCTTATACTCATTAAGTGACTGTTCCATTGATGTTTTGTCTTGTAATAAACATTTCCGTCATTTTGCCCAAATATCTATTTCCTCAACAAGCTGTTTTTTCTTTTCAAAATACAAATAATCTCCTCTCTTAAGCAATACTACTTCCGAAATATCCAAATTCCTAAAAGGGCATTGAAAAAATGAGTGATTTGTCACCTATTTTCAATGCCCCTTCAGTTAAATATAAAACTTTTACTCTACAAATCCATTCACAAAAGAAACAATCCGTTCCTTCTGCTCAAAATGCAGATAATGTCCCCCTTTTAACATTACCAATTTCTTTTCCTGATTGTCTCCCATCACGCTTCTATGCAACTTTTCCCATTCTGGAAAAATTTCACAATTATCTTCCGAAACAAAATTCAGCACTGGTACTTCTTCTGGGAATTTCATATCCCGTACTATCTTCAGATTTTTTCTACCTGCTTTAATTCATTCATTACAGTCTTATTATAAGTGGTATCAAGGGAAAGTATCCGAAAAACTTCTAAGTCTTCCTGTAAATAAGAATAATTCTGATCAGCATAGATAGCTTTTTCCGGATTTCCAACTGAAAGCAGTCAGCTGATTCCCAACGCATTCTTTGCTTTGCTTAAATAAGCCATCAAGAAATTTAATTTTGTTGTATTAAAAGGTTCATTCTCATTTTGCTTTGGTACAGAAGAATCTATTCCTATAAAACCATGAATCTTCTCTGGATAAGTATTGGCATAATACAGGGAATACAATCCACTGATAGAATGTGCCATCAGATAATATTGGTGAACACCAATCTCTTCCAGACAGGTATATAATTCCTCTATGATATTCTCTATGCTTCTTTCTGTATCTACTTGGTCAGATAGTCCATAACCAAAAGGCTCCACGGTAATCACTTTATATCAACTATTTCTGCAATTTTTAAATTTACGGTCATTTCACTATTCATTTTAAATTATGTTTAATATGCTTTTGTAGGACTTCTTGTTTTCTCTAAAATCATTGATTTATGTCTTCACCTCCTGCGTTATTCCTAATCCATATGTATTAGATGTTTTGATGTATAGCACTCAATGCAGATAATAGTTACTTTTGTCCACCAACTACTGATTTAATGACCATAAAAAATGCCGCTACAGGTTTTTATCATCACCCGTAACGGCATTTTCTCTTATCTTATTCAGCCTTTTCTTCATTACCAGATTTTAAATACTTCATTACCTCTTCCACAGTTTTTCCGGAAGCAATCAATGCGCTAAATATCTCATCTTTCTGTTTATCTTCGATTTTCTTCCTGAGGTCTTTTGCTTTCAGACGCAGTTCTTTTAATTCTGCCTCTGTTGTTTTGATCTTCTGTTCTACAGTTACAAGCTGTTCCTCCAGAGATATATTCTCCATTTTTTTGCGTCTTGGCATATCTGCTCCTCCTAATATGATATTTTCTTTATTGTATCACTCTTTATCAGAAAACACCACATATTTTTCTGTACGTTTCTTACCTTCCGTTTCTTTGCTGCTGTTTCTGGCTTTTTGCATATTCCAGCTTTTTATTGTATTCGTCCATGATTGTACTTTCCAGCTCTGCCTTAAATTCTGCATTGACTGCATGGGCAATGTCCTCCCGCTCCCCTTTTGCAGAATTTTTCTGGGGCATACCTACAAAGGTTTTTCCGTTCCACGCCTGGATCACATGAAGCTGTTGGATTGCAAGCACATCCTGCAGACGAATGGCTACATCTGCCTTAAATGTATCACTTCCCTGTACCGGGTTTACACTCAGATTGTAATACAGCTCTTCCTCTCCCCAACTACCCTTACAGTCCATTTTGGTTTCTGTCATATTTTCATAGGCTTCCCTTACCGTATCCAGAACTTCCTTCTGAAATTCTTTATCGGTAAACCGGTAAAAAGGAACATACTCCCCTGTTTCATAATCCCTGTATCGGGGCATATCGAGATACAGATTTCCCTTAGAGGACTCTTTAATTGCAATGCTTTTTACACAAAAGGCATCGTCAAAGGTAATAGTAGCAAATCCTTTTAGGTTATTGATCTTCCCTTCTTCCTGTTTCAATTCCGGTTTATATACTCTGATATTATATTCCATATTGTGATCTTCCTTTCTCTATTCTACTTTTCGTTATCGGACCGCTTTCTGGCATGGAAGATTTGGGGTTTCCTCCTGTACTTCCACACACTCCTCCTGGTCCTTGATTTCCAATTCTGCATCTATCTCCATCTGCCTGGTAATATTTTCTTTTAAAAGTTCTTCATACGGGAAGGGCTTTTCGTATTCCTGCTTTGCATTTTTTATTTCATTTTCACAGATTTTAATTTTTCTTTGGACTTCTTCTATTGTTTTGTCGAGGGCATTCAACCGGTTTTCCAAGCGGACCATATTGCCAGAATCACTCTCTTTTAATTCTACCATATAGTCCGATTCTCCCCGGATATACAGAATCTGTTCCGTCATATTTTTTTCAACAAATAGTGGAAAGCCTTTGTAAGTGCCAACCTCATGTTCTGTAAAAGCGGTAACACTATCTACGATTGCACGCAGAATTTCCCCAGCTTCTTTATGCTTCTCATAAACATTTCCCTGTAGGGTGATTGCAAACCCTGGCTGTACTTCCATAGCCTGGTTCCTACATTCCAGATCCTTTTGAAGGGCTTGCAGCTCTTTCTTCAGGCTTTGTATCCTTTTTGGATACTGGAAAGTAACGGCATCTTGTAAGGCAAACCTTTTCCCTTCATGTGCTGTTTTCAGGATTCTCAGACGTGCCACTTCGTTATCTACTTGTATTTTTTCCATAATCAAAGGATTTTCAGAAGCTACCGCCTTAATCTCTGCAAAATTTAATACGGTTTCATCTATATCCTCACAGATCCTTGCCAGCTCCCGACTGGTAAATACCTGGCTGATAAATCGTTGTTTGGTTTCAACAATGCCCCATAAATATGCATCAAAAGAACCTTTTGTTACATAGCGGTAAATATTCACTTCTTCATTTTCATTCCCCTGTCGGATAATACGTCCTTCCCTTTGTAGGCTAAGTACCCAGCGCCTTGCCATATTGCTATGGTAGGTTTCCAAATACTCGCCCCCGAACCGTACTTACAACTCTCACTGTATACGGCTCTCCATTTATAAACTCAATTTAACTGTCCACAGTGTAATTTCTTATGACATTCTCTACACAAAGCTATTGTTTTGCGATTTCTCGCTATCATAAGAGCTTCCCAAAAAGTTTTACCTTGTAAATCTTTAAGCCGATGAACATGATGAATTTCTATGGGAGTATTAGTTTTTCCGCATAGCTCACATTCTCTGGCTTTTATTCTGTCGATTAGCTTTGTACTGCTGAAATATTTGATTGTATTTGGAACTAAGTCTGCATTAGATTGGAATGCTTTTTTCTGCCGTTTAAAACCCTCGTTATAAAACACTCGCATTTTCTCAACTCCTTTGGAATTACGGAACTTTACAGCAAAATCTTTTCCTGCTCTGAATTTTCCGATTACTTTTGAAATTGATGTTCTGTATTTTGTGCCGTAGGTTTTGTACATACTGTATTCCATAATATACTTGTAGCTGTTGATGATTGAGCTGTTATTGGCTATACAGTAATAATTGTAAAAACCTCGTATCATACTGTTGTAGTAGTCGAGTATTTCCAGATCATCACAGTTTTTCAATCTGTATATTGCCTTGGGTTTCCAAATTTCTTTTCCATTATGGTAGATTAACTTCATAGCACCTGTATCAATCAAGTGTTTCCTGATTGTATCACTTGAAACTTCCAGTACAATTCTGCCCGTGTAATTACGAACGAGCTTGCCTGTTTTATCTCTCTTGGTTAGATTGCTATGCCGTACTCTGATTTCATAACTGAGAAATTTCGCACTTTTTTGGGCATTGGTAATCAGCGTTTTCTCTTCTGATAGCTCCAACTGTAATTGTTCTTTGAGAAAATTCTTAAAATCTTCTTTTATTTTCTTACAATCCTCTTTCGAACCGATAACTCCGCACAGCCAATCATCAGCATATCTGACATAGACCAGCCTTGCATAATTGTTATCCATAGGGTCACTTGGGGGAATATTCACCCGTTCTTTTTCCAACTGCCTTATGCGTGCAATCGCATTTTCTCTTTCACAGTCGTCGTTTGCATTTTTCAATGCGATTCTGGCTTTGCTTAATTCGACTTCGTTCCTGCGGTACTCTTTTGTACGCATACGCTTTTTACCTTTTTTAAATTTTCGGACATACTCATTTACATACTTATCAAATTTATCCAAATAAATGTTTGCAAGAATAGGACTGATAATGCCACCCTGCGGTGTTCCCGAATAGGTGTTATGAAAAGTCCAATTCTCAATATAGCCTGCATTCAGAAATTTTCTTACCAGTCGAAGAAATCTCTCGTCATTGATACGTTCTCGTAAAATTCCAATCAACGTAGCATGGTTGATGTTATCAAAAAAACCTTTAATGTCTCCTTCGATAAACCATTTCACACCCGTGAAAGTTTTTTGAATTTCATTGAGTGCCGTATGACAGCTTCTATTAGGTCTGAACCCATGAGAAGTATTTTCAAAATGCCCCTCATAGATAGCTTCTAAAATCATTCTGATAACCTCTTGAAGCAATTTATCCTCAAAGGACGGTATTCCGAGTGGACGCATTTTTCCGTTCTTCTTTGGAATATAGGTTCTTCTTGCAGGTTTTGGCTGATAGCTTTCATCTTTGAGCGAAACTATGATTTTCCGTATTCTTTCGATACTCATACCGTCAACCGTTTGCTTGTCAGTACCTTTTGTCATACTTCCGTCATTGGAATAAATGTTTTGATAAGCGGTTAAGTACAGTTCCTCATTGTAGAGCAAACGGTATAAACGCTCGTACTTGTAATCTTTTTGGTTACTGTGTTTCGTTAAGCTGATTAACACATTTTCAGGATTTCTCATAATGTATCACACATTATCCTTTCTATATTGTTAATGTTATAAACTGCCTTCCTTCGCCATGTAAGTGCCATTAACACTCTCGGACTACTATGAAGGCTCCGTTACCATATCGAATATTCATAAGCCTACACTTAATAGCTTATTTTTAAGCGTTTCGACTTAGGTAATCCCCGTTTAGCATCATACTAACGATTTGGCTTGTTAGGTTGTCGGATACGACTTCCATCCTTTTATGCTTATTGCATATACGTCTCAGCCTATCTTTGCTTACGCTCCTGAACAGCGGAACATAAGTGCTGAGATATGGCGAATAATAATTACCTTACGCCATAGTCCCGACATTGACCGTTTGGACTATCGTTCAACCAGTATGGGCTTTATCCTCATACCTAACTTTTCATCTCCCCATTCAGTCGCAGCTTGGTAATTAGCTGACTTATGGCTTTACCGACGTGCTATTTTCCCTGATATTTAGTTTCCCTCACAGGTAAATCGGTTGATGATAGGACTGTAAGATACTATCCTAATACCTTGCCAAAGGTATATTTATTATGATGCCTTTACGGGCGCACGTTCAATATCAGAGGGTTTCCAGGGGCAGTCGATATGATGGGCCGCCACCATTCTTGTCTGGATATTGGTTCCTACCCCCAGTTTTTCGGTACTTCCTATAATGATACGCTTTCTGCCAGCCCTGACATCTGAAAACATGCGGTCTCTCTGTTCATCTGTTTTTGCATCATGGATAAAGCAGATTTCTTCCTCTGGAATACCTTTAGCAATCAGTTCGTGTTTCAGATAATCATAGACGGTAAACGGTTTTCCTGGTCCTGGTGTCCCGATATCCGAAAAAACAATCTGCGTTCCTTTCTGTTCCTGGGACTGTACATATTCCTGATAAATGTTTTCTACTGCTTTATTCAGTTTTGAATCCGTATCCACTGGCGCATGACTATCCAAAAGCCGGGGATCTGTGCCCAAAAGTCTTGCTTCCCCGGTAATGCGGAGCATATTGTCGTCTTTGGGGTCTACTGCACCTCTATGGATTGCTTCAGCCCTTTTCACCATTTCCTGCATACGTTCTTTCACATAATCAGAGGCTTCCGATACTACGATCTTATATTTTCCGTCCTTTAATTCTGGCCGCTTAATATCCAGCATGTCAGGCAGGATTATGTCTGCCACTTCTTTAAATAGATGAATCAGCTCCGGCAGGTTGATAAACTTATTAAACCTGGTCCGCATCCGGTAACCGGTACCTTCTGGTGCCAGTTCCAGGGAGCTGGTAACTTCCCCAAACACAGAAGCCCATGCGTCAAAGTGGTAAATCCCCTTTTCGTGAAGCCGCCTTTCCTGTAGATATAACTGCATCACATAGAGTTCCACCATAGAATTTGACAGAGGGGTTCCTGTTGCCATAATGACACCCCTTCCCTGATTTTTTTCGTTGATATACTGGATCTTCATACGCATATCCATAGCCCTCTGGGAACCGCTGGAACCCAGACCCGCAACATTGTTCATTTTTGTAAAAACTTCCAATAGTGATAGGTAAGGCTTTGAAGTTATCTCCACCTTTTCCCCCACCCCACACCGGGCGTGCAACTTTCATCGCACCCGGCGTACCATCAAACTAACTTACTACCCTCCATCGGGGTTCAACACTTTATGCCCTCACAGTACATATCGTGCTTACAAATTTCACTTTTGTTTATACTTTTGAATCTTCTTTAATACCTTTTCATCTATGTTTGGCGGTATCGGACCGTTGTTGACCATTCGATAACAGTCATTGCATAGCCATACAAGATTTTGCACTTTGTTTACTTTTCCTAACGGAAGTTCCCCTTTGACGTGATAACAATACTTTTTGTTATCTAAAAACAGCGGTTTCTTACAGCACTTACACTTGCCTTTATCTCTGTTGTACGCATATTCCCTGTTCATGAAGTATTCAAAATTATATACGGTCTTTGCATAGACCGAAAGCTGTATATCCCTTGCGGTATTCACTGACGGTCTATCACATGGAAGAGGCTTGCTTCTGCTACGGAAATAACTGTAAATTCGTCTGCCCTCCTCCGTATAAGGTGTCATGCGTTGGTCGAATGGCTTGCTTTCATACTTACTATGGGTAATAAACGCCATAGTAATTCCAAACCATTCTCCCTCAATCGGAACAGCAAATGTTTTACTTTTGTATCCCTCATGCCTATGCGGTAGGTTACAGAGCTTTTCCATTGGTATTTGATACTTATTGTAGTGTCTGGGAAATCTCTTTTTCCATACTGCCAATGCTGTGTTATTGATTCTTCTGTCTATGACATGAAGAGCATGAGAGCATATTGAGGGTTGTAAATACTGTGCCAGCCCCACTATCATGGAGTTCACACGCTGTATCTGTGCCGCCTGTACGTTCCTTTCTGTGGATTCTCCAATCACTCGGACTTCGTCAGCAATCTTCTGTATTTTATCTTTCAATCGCTCCATGTCTGGTAATGGTTTACCCACCAGATTTTCCGTCCACGTTTGGGGGTCAGGGGTTTTCCTCTTTTTCTCCGCTTTGACCACAAAACCGAGGAAATGGATTCCCTCCGTTCTAAGGTCTGTTACAAACGTCTTTTCCTGTGATAATTCCAGTTTCATTTTATTTCTAAAATATTTTGTCATCACACGTTTTAATCGGTATGCTTCCTGTTCTGTTGATGTTAAGATAACCCAATCATCTGCAAAACGAAAATTGTACTTTGGAGTTACTCCCAACCATTTCAATCGTCGTGTATCATTACACTTATGTTTGCATTTCCTGTGGGGTTCCATATACATTCTTCCTACATACCAGTCAAAATCATTCAGATATACATTTGACAGCAATGGAGATAAAATTCCGCCCTGCATTGTGCCGAGTTTTGTATCATTCCTAGCACCGCTTTCTAAATATCCAGCCTTTAACATCTGTTGTATGATTTTAATCACTCTTTTATCGTGGATTCCAATACGCCATATCTTCTGTAACAGGATTCTGTGGTCGATATTGTCAAAACACCCTTTAATATCTCCTTCAACCGCCCATACAGGCTGGTCTTTTGAATAAGTAGAAGCATTGATGACATTGATAATATCTCTGACAGCGTGTTTCTGTGCCCTGTAAGGTCGAAATCCATAACTGTGCGGATAAAATCTTGCTTCACATATAGGCTCAATAATAATTCTCACACATTCCTGTATAATTCTGTCCAAAACTGTTGGAATACCCAGTGGGCGTTTCTTTCCATTCTTTTTCGGGATATATACTCTTTTTGCTGGCTTCGGTCTGTAATTACTGAAATTATCTCTTATTAGTGCAATTAGTTCCTCTTTTGGCATTTGCAGATATTTGTCCATTTTCATCTGGTCTATGCCAGCCGTTTTACTGCCTTTATTAGACTTAATGTTATGAATTGCGGTAACAATAGTAACTTCATTTACCATTGCTTCAATAAGACCTGTGAAAGAGATTCCTTCTTTCGATTTTACATAAAGAAAATCTAAGGTCTGTTTTAATTCCGCTTCTGTTGAAAATCTGACGTTCAAATGCACAAGGCTATCACCTCGCAGTTCGTCACCCATATTTCAGGGAGTTTTTCTTTTCTTATTTTGTGAAATTTGTAAATTAGTTTGACTAGTCCCCTTCGCCATGAGTATTTCAACTCTTGTGACTGGCTTTCCCAATCTCAGACTACTATGGGACTGCTGACTTCTTGTGTTTTCATCACTCTGTACAGCTCCCACACAAGCTCTCAAACGTTCCTAAATCTCTATCCTTTTGTAGATTTAACTACTTGAAGACCTTAGGTTGCTACCTTACACCGTAGGGACAAATACACTTTGAAACATAGTTGTTGTGTACTCTGTATGATATTTCATTCATACAGGAATGTATTGAAAAACCAGCAATACACTCTTCCCTAATCTTTCGTCCTTTCGGACGCCTACTACTCTTACGATGCTGCATAGCTTCTTCTACGTGTAACCATAGTCTTCGGAAGACCGCACTATATATTCCATATCCCGCAGGACTTAGGACTTCAAGTTACGACTTCTTCACGCTTTATACGTGGGTGGATACAGCCACCTCGCATAGTGAAGTATTATCTCGCACACCACCTATAGCTTTGATATGCTATCATCAGTGTTGTTTCTGTGTGGCAAGGGTAATTCTCCCTTGATTTCGAGATTTAAGTTCTAACAGTTCATTCTTATTTCTAAGTGATTTCTGTCGGTCGATTTCGGTAAGTTTATCAGACTTACCTTGTGCGACAACGTTTCGCACAGTTTTTGAACAGGTGTGCTTCGTCTACAAATAAGGCATCTACGCCGGTTTCTTCAAAGTACATCACGTCATCTTTGATTTCTTCATTGTTCAGTTCTTCGATTTTCTGCAACAGTTTTTTCTTCCTGCTTTCCATCTGCTTTATAGACCAGTTCTTTCCATCTTCTTCCCTTGCCCGGCTAATAGCTTCTACCAGTTGCTCTGCCTGTTCTTCGATCATAGCTCTTTGCCGGTCAGGGGAAATGGCAATTCTCTGGAACTGGGTATGGCCGATAATAATACAGTCATAATCCCCAGTTGCCATTCTGGCAATCATGCGTCTGCGGTTTTCCTTCTGAAAATCTTCTTTTCTGGTAATCAGGATTTTCGCATCTGGATAAGCCCGCAAAAATTCCGCCCCCATCTGGAACGTCAGGTGGTTAGGAACGGTAAGAAGGGGTTTCGTTGCCAGCCCCAGTCTCCTCATTTCCATACAGATACAGATCATTTCCAGAGATTTACCGGCACCTACTGTATGGGCAAGCAGGGTATTTCCTCCACACAGCAATGCCCTTGCTACAGCATTTTTCTGATAAGGACGCAGCTTTAACAGGGGGTTCAGTCCCGGCAGTTTTAAATAAGAGCCATCATAGCTTCGTTGTCTGTCGCAGTTAAAGGTTTCATTATAAAAATCCACATATTTTTTTCTGCGCTTTGGTTCCTTAAAAATCCAGTCCCGGAAGGCTTCTTTTATCTGCTCCGCCTTATCCCTGGCAAGCATGGTTTCCTTCCGATTAATTACATAACGTACTTTTTCCCCTTCCTGCACCCGGTCCCTGATAGTCACAATCCGGCTGTTTAACAATTCCTCGATAATGCTGATCGCATCCATAAATCTTGTACCATAGGTTTCCCTGGTACGAATGGTTCCTCCAAAAAAGTTTCCCCTGTCAATATGGTACGACATATCTGCATCTAAGCGCTCAACCTTGAGGGCGTGGCCAATATGAGTGCAATAGTTTCTTTGATTATTCTCCGGTATTTCCAAAAGCTCATATATAAACTGTTCGTAATCCTCATTTTCAATCCAAGTTGTTCCCAGTTTTACACTGATCTCAGGCGCTGTCAGGTCTTTGGGCTGCACCTTTTCCAATGCTTCCACATTATCTGCAAACAAAGGATTGTTCTGTGCATAGATTCTGGCAATACGGAGCTTCTGCCGCACATTGCCACTTAAATACTCATCTGCGGTTTCCCACCCTGCATTTGGGTCGTCTTCCTTGGCCAGTACCGGGTTCTGGTAGATTAACCCCTTTAATTCCCGGATCAGTTCCTTCCTGTTTCCCGGATAAAGGGAGAGCATATAGGGAATATCCACCCGATTATATTCTGACAGACTGATATGCAGTGCTTCCTGAGCATTTTCCACTTTGTCTATCACATCTCTGGGGCGTATGGTCCTTTTATAAAAGATATCGGCTTTTGTTACATTTTTGTCCTCATCAACCACTTCCAGGGAAGAAAGCAGTGGATAATCGTTGTCCTGCCGGAAAGCCATTTTATTTGTCCGGTCACAGAAATATCCATGCGTTTTCACAAAGGCATCATATAAACGGTTTAACTGTTCCTGTGCCTTTTTCAATTCCTGATCGGAACAATTTTCCTGCTGTATCTGTAAAATTTCACGCACCAGAAGGCGGATTTTATGCATGGCACGTATCCGACGCTTCACACTTTCCTTTGCCTGGCTCCGGTATAAAGACTCCCCTTCCCTGTAATATACTTCGTCCTGTATCACTGTAAATGTATAATTGGGTATCTTAGGGGAAGCAGCTAAGACATCCTGTGCTTCTTCCTTTTTTTCTGCTATGCTTTCTTCATAACAGTTTTGGGGAAGTTCTCCAACTGCGTCCAAAATTCCTTTTTCCAGGTCAAAGTCTTCTGCATTATTGACCAAGGCTGTATATTTGGAATCTTTCCCGAAAAACTGTTCAAACCAGACCATTTTCCCAAGCATCATTTCCGGGTGTTCCAGATAATACTCATTCACCGGTACCATATCTTCCGTAAGCCCTGTATAAGTCCAGATTGGTTCCCCCATTAAAGGCTCTGCTTTTTTCTGAAAAAATAAAAGGTCACTTGTAACTGCTGTATTGGCACTCTTTCCAAAAGAATCTGCTGGAAGCCGGACTGCCCCTAAAAGATCTGCCTGTTCTGCCAGATTTTTTCTCACAGTGCTGTCATTTTTATCCAACGTCCCTTTTGAAGTTACCACTGCCAAAATACCTCCTGGCCGAAGGAGATCCATGCTTTTCCGGATAAAGTAATCATGGACTTTTAACTTCATCTTTTTATATCTGGGATCGTACAAACGGAAATCCCCAAAAGGCACGTTTCCTACAACCACATCAAAGCTGTTATCCTCAAATTCCGTTTTTTCAAATCCTTTGATCTGGATATTTGCTGAAGGGTGGAGCTTTTGTGCAATCCTTCCGCTTATGGAATCGATCTCTACGCCATAAAGCTGTGATTTCCGCATACTTTCCGGAAGACCATGAAAAAAGTTTCCAATCCCCATAGCCGGTTCCAGAATTTTTCCCTTCTGGAATCCAAACTGCTCCAGGGCTTTATAAACACCCCGCACCACTTCCGGCGGCGTATAAAAAGAACTGTTGACACTAGCCCTTGCCTGGGCATATTCTTCTGCGGTCAACAGTTCCTTTAATTCCTGATATTCTTTTTTCCATTCCGGGCGTTTGCTGTTAAACGCATTTGGCAGCCCACCCCACCCTACATATCCGGCAAGGATTTCCTGCTCTTCCTTTGTGGCATTTCTCTCTTCCTGCTCCAGGATTTTTAAAATACGAATAGACCGGATATTTTTCTGATACCGGCTTTTATCCCCTCCGGTAAACTGTAGCCACCCTTCCGGATAATAATAATCTCCTGCTTCTTCCCTGCTGTCCGTCTGGACAAGATTTTTTTCTTCCCAAAAGGAATCTTCCTTTTGGAGGATCGCAGTATATTCTTCCCATAACGCTGGAAACCAAGGAAGCAGGCGGTACATATTCTCCTGCTGCTCTAAGGTTTCTGCATCTTCTGTATAAGCAATCTGGTCGTCCTCTGCCAGATGTGCAGTAAGCCCGCCAAACTGATCCCAGGATAGTTCCTGTAGAAAATCCTGGCTTTCCGGCAGAGTAATCCTGATCCCGCTTTCTTGGATACAAAGCTCATAATTTCCATGTTCGGTTCGAACCAGATAATAAGGCTGGCCTTCCGGTACTTCCCGAAGCAAAAGCATCTTCAAAAAATGGTTTTTTTCTTCCGGTAGCTGATTGGTCGTATAGACCAGACAGAGCATTTTCTTTAAAATATCTGCCTGGATATTCTGTTTATAAAAGGCTATTCCAATCTCTTCTAATGGGAATGGTTTCTTTTCCTCAAACACTTCCTGCGTATTCTCTGGCTGTAAGGTTTCTTCTATATCTTCCCCGTTTTCTAAGGCTTGCTCCGATACGGATAACAGGGGAAGATACGTTCCTCTTTCAATCCGTTTCCCTATCTCAAAAGAAACCTCGTCCCAGTACCAGAACGCCTCCTTCATGGAAGTTTCCTTACTCCAAAGGATATAAAAACCGCTGGGACAGCTTTCGGCGGTCAGGATACCGTCTTTTGTATGGGCTTCTCTTTTTACATCTCCATACACTTCATAAAGATAGGCTTCCCGGTCTGTTTCTTCCGGATTATTCCGGTAAAACTCATAAATTTTATATGGTATCTCCCGCTCTGTCATCTCCAGAAGAATTTTCTCTTTCTGCCAGTTTTCCGGTTGTACAGGTTCTATCTCCCCAGACGGAAAAGGAACCGCCGAAGCAGTTCCTTTCTCTGTATCCTCTTCTGTTTTTTTCTGTTTTATCCGATCCTGGGGTGAATGATCTCCTCCATAACCTGTTTCTGTGCTTCCATATCCGCCTGTATCCGAAGACTGGTCATTTCCAACGTGTTGTAAGGGTCGGTCCTGTCCTCTCTGGTCCAGGTCTTCAGAAGACTTTCTGCCAGTTTCTCGTGGTATTCCTCCGCTTCTGTCTGGATTTTCATAAGTTTCTCCATCAATTTCCCGGACAGGAGCATCATTTCGTATTGGGCCTGGTCCGTTCTCTTCATTTCCTGTGCTGCGATCCTGCCGTAACGGTTCAGGGACGCCAGCATCTTCTCCTCGCTCATCACGCCCTCTAAAACTGGTATCTGTACGCCATTCATTTCCCTGTACTGGATTCCTGCGATTCCTTCCATAATACTGTCTCCTTTCAAGGTCTATGTTCTTCATGGTCCTTGCAATCTGTAACACAATCCGCCCAGATAAATGAGATACCAACCGTCCTGTTCGGTACAGAATCTCCTCATTCTCTGAAAAACCGCAGATAAAAGAAAAATCCAGGGTGTCATCTCGGATACCGCAGCGGCTTTCCACCGCATAACAGACACTGTTTACAAGAAACTCTGTAATCTGGTTTTCTTTTACCTCCTGTCCCTCTCCGGTAAGGACAGCCAACTTCTGCAAGGATTTTAAAATTTCATCTTCCTCTTCTATCATAAGCCAAACATTTGTTCTTGTAAAGGCGTCTAAAGAATTTTTAAACTTTTTTTCCTGTTCGTAGATTTCCGGGAACAGCTCCCTTGCCAGCAGCCTGCGGTTTGTCCCATTCACCTGCCAATTCCAGGGCCGGATTCCCTGTCCCTTTACATCTTGAATATCATAAACATGAGTCACTCCTTCCCCGAAAATTTTGGAAGGAAATACTGCAATTCCTTTACTCCCTCTGGCAACCGGCAAATCCATTTCATGCCAGGCATCATATCCTGCAAGAACAGAAGCATCTGGACGCTGGGCATATACCATACAGGTATTTAAGAAGTCCAACTGATACAAGCGCCCCATGCAGGAAAGGAAATTTTTCCAGGAATCCTCCGACTTTGAAATCCAGTGTATGGTTTCTTCATACAGTTCCCGTACTTTTGTGATATGCTTCATCTTCTGTTCCTTCTTTCTTTTACAGGTACCAGTTCTTTTGCAGAAATATCACGATAGGAAAAATCATCTGCTCCCAGCACGATTTTTTCTGCATAATAATCTGCTTCTGCTTTTGCAGTTGCCTCTAATTCATTCCCGCCCCGGTATCTTACTTTTTTCTCCAGGACTTCTGTTATGGTCACTTCATATTCTTTTTCGTCCATGCTTCTCCTTTCTTACTGCAAGCGGCTGGGTCTTCCATACAGCCCAATGTTCGACGGATTGAACGGGTCATTGACCACTCCACGTCTGCTGTTGGCTGCATGTACCATTCTGCCATTACCAACATAAATTGCCACATGGGAAATATTGCGGAACTGCCCATTCTGCTCATAAGAATAAAAAATCAGATCTCCCGGCTCCAGTTCGCCTTCTGTAACTTCCAGCCCATGTGTTACCATAAATTCTCCCTGGGTAGAGGCAATCGCCGGAAGGGAAATGCCTACCTCCTGATACAACCGCTGTACCAGGGAACTGCAATCATAATATCCTTCCTCATACCGGTGTTCCTGACTGTATTTACAGCCTACCTTCGTCAGTGCCAGATTTGCAACGTCACTTCCTACACCAAAGGAAGGGATCTCATTTCGGAATTCCTCACTCATGACTTCCCTTAAAAGTTCTTCTTCTTTTTCTGTCAGCTTTCCAAGTGCAATATAGTCCTCATAATTCAAGTTCTTGACATAATAGCCCTTCTTTGTTACCGTAATCTCATTTTCGTCCCCATCTGCCAGAAACGCTTCAAAAGTCTGATGTCCCCAGGCAGACGCAGATGCATGGTCCGCACAGAAAACATCAAATTGTACCCCATACCGGTCAAATGCCCCGGTATCTTCTACGGTATATTCAATCCCATTCATAATGATCCTGGTTCCCATAGGGACAAAGGGGTTCTGTGCATCTACTGCAAGGGTATGGTCCGGTTTTGGCATGACACCGGAAGCTGTCGGTCCTCCTGCCCACTGCCCACAACAGATACTACACTGGCAATAGCCGCTGGTAACAACATTTCCCAGACTTTCCCCTGCCTTTATGGTGGTGGTTATGGTCGTGTTTTCAAAACTGTTCATTTCATCAAAGATTTCCTTCAGCTTGTCCTTATGACGCTGATCCATATCCACACCTATATCCCCAGTTCCATACTTCACCATATAAACCATTAAAGTATCATAGTAATTACTCACATAATTCCCGTTTTTCTCATGGAGATAGGTGACAGCCCCATCTTCCCCATTTTGTCCAAGTTTTGTATTAAAGTCCATGTAGTAACCGCTTAAAACTTCTCGGACGGTAGGGTTCTCCTCAGACGGATTTGGCATGAACGCACCAAGGGGCGAACAGTATAAGAGGAAAAAGATAATCACTACAGGGATTGCCACCACAAGAAGAATACTGAACAGCGGAGCTAAAAGCGCCCCGGCAAACTGGATCACCTTCAGCATAAACACAGAGGCTTTCATCTTTACAATATCTTTTGCCACCTGTGCCAAACTATCCTGCTGCCCATTTCCGGTGAGCTTATTGATCATATACTGGATTTTTCTCTGCCGGACTGCCTGTTTTTTCTGTTTCTCCATCTGTTTCTTTTTCACTGCTTTTGTTTCTCTGTAAAACTGCTTATTGGTGATCTTCCCATCTGCCTGTTTTACCTTTAATTCCTGCTCTGCCTTTCTATAATTCCGATCCTTCCACAGCTTTTCTGCCGGTGTTGTTGCTGTCCCCATGACATAAAGAGAATCATTGACTTCCTCCCCGCCCTCTAACTGGGTCAATATAGCAGCCTCTCCCCGGCGTACCCCTTTTATGGCAGTCTGCTTCGCCAGGGAAGATTTTTTTGTTTCCGCCAGCTTTGCAGCCTGTTCTCTCCGGTACTGTTCCTTCGCCCGAAAACCAGCAGAGGGCTGGCTGTTTGGTGCTGTCCCCTGTTTCATCTGATCCATCTGTAAGGTTCCCGGTACAGATACCGTACTTTTGGTCTTTCCATTTTGTTTTCTATCTTCTGCTACTCCACGGATTACTGCCTCTTTCCCGGCTTGCTTTTTCTTTTCCTTTTGTTTTTCAAACAGCGCTTCTCTGCCTTGCTCCGGCTGTTTCCCTTTTTCTGCCCCTTCTTTTTTCTTTCTCTGCCCTAAAAGATCGGCCACCGGCTTAGAGGTAAAAGCAGCTTTCTTTTCCTTTGCAGATAAAATCGGATTTTTCTTATGCACCGTCACCTGGGCTTCTTTTTTTAATTTCAGCTCCGGCTCTTTTTCTTTTTTTACCTTAATCTCCAAAACAGTCCCCCTCTCCGGGGTTTAATTCTTCTGCCTGATACCAGAGCGCCTGAAACAGATACCCCTGTTCCTTTTCTCTGGGTGGTGGTCCGTACTCCTTTTCCAATTCCTGAAAGGCTTCCATAAGGTTTCCGGAAAATTCCTGGTAATCATCTTCTGTCAGGATATATTTTTCACTGAACAGTACCTGCTCCAATTCCCCCACTTCTACCAAATGGTCTATGTCTTCCGGGGAAAGCGGCGGTCCCAGTCTGTCATAAGTCTTTTCTTTCAGGTAGGAAAACTGATAAAGTTCCGTCTGCTGCGGTAAAATCTTCTCCTTACTGCCATCAAAGAGCAAAAAAATAGCTTCCGCTTTTAAGAAAACGGAAACCTCAGCCTGCTCACCATATTTTAGTGCCTGCTCCTTAGAAGGAAACTCCAGCCAGTCCGGAATACGGATTTCCAGCATCCAGGCTTCATACTGCAGTCCAAAAGATAATTGATATTTTGCGATAATTCCTCCTCCCTTCCACTACAAATAGTCATAATAAATCTCATGGTATCTTCATGAAAGGACAATTCATACTGTCCGGGGATACCAGGATCTTCCATCCACCAACGGAAAAAAGCATCTACATCTGACCATAAGCGGGAATTGCACTGCCTTCCTGCAGCTTTCCTTAACTCCAGCATTTTAGCAAAAGCCCGCCGGTATGCCCTCTCATAGGTCGGGAAGATGCGGAACTCCCGGTATCTTTGTTTTCCTGCCATAGGACAGCCTACACAGCCAACCCGGTGAAATCCCATTTCGTAAAGAGGGTTCATGGGTATTTTCTCTGCCTGGATATACTCCCAGACCTGCTGGTCACTCCAGTCAACAATGGGATTGCATACGTGTTTGCCCCTTGACAGGCATGATTCAAAGAGCCGCCTGGTATCATCATTATCATTATTTAAAATAATGGCACGTTTTTTTCCATTTGGGACAAAGTTTTCATAAATCCCCCTGTTTTTCCTCCGCTTTCGACTTTCTGCCCACCGGACACCTGTGGTGATAAAACGCCCAGCCCCACCATTTTCTTTTAGAACCTCACAACAATACCGGATAGTCCTGGTAGGAGGGATCATTTTCATGGGGATCAGGCTCCACATAGTTATCCGCTGCCCTTTATAGTAAGGTTTATTGATACTACAAGTTATACCGGCCTGTTCTGCCTTCTGAAACTGTTCCCTCACATAATAAATAGTCTGTGGGGCATCTGCAGTAGTCAGGTTGTGCATCAGTTCAAATGGCACGCCGGAACGCCGTACCAGTTCCCTGCATACGGCACTGTCTTTTCCTCCACTGTCCGTCACTACCAAAGGAAGCCCATAATGTTGCAGGGACATCTGGCTGGCAGTGCGGATACGTTCTATTGCTGTTTTTTCTAAATCCAATTTTTTTCAGGAGGGAAGATATCTTTTACATGGCCAAAACTCCGCCTCCTTTCCTACTTTTATCTGCCGCCCCTTTTTGGCGGCTCATATCCATTTGCTGCATACGCTTCTACGGTCATACCGTATGACTCTGCTTCCTGTCGTATTTCTTCCATAACCTGTTCTTTGTATGATTTATCCGGACAGGCAGTTGCAAAATCCCGGATATCCGGCATACGGGGCAACTCCTCCCCTGTATTTAGTGCAATCCTGCTTTCCCGGACATACGCAAGCATGGCTTCCTGGTATGCCTTTCGTGATGCGTCCCCCTGTGTCAGTAAAGGGACTTTCTTTTCTATTTCCTGTTCTTCCAAAACCGCTGTTTCCAGTTTTTCCAGGTTGCAGAAATACTGAAGGGCAGGAAGCATCTCCTCCAATACCCATTTCATTTCCCGCTGTTCATCTTCCCATTCTGCGTTTGTCTTTGCGGTCTGTTTCATAAGCTGCTGCCCTTCTTCTGTATGGAGATAATAATCTGCAAATGCTTTTACATGATCCAGCAGATTTCCTTCCCCGTCACCAAAGTCCTGCCGCCCAGTATAAGATATAATTTCACCTTCTGAGAGAAAACAGATTTCAAAGTGTGTTTTATAATAACCTGCCATCTCTTTCTCTTCCACAGCCTGCCGGTCCAACTTTCCGAACAATTCTACCGCTTTATTTAATGGCATGGCTTCCTCAGAAGGAATGTCCAGGTGTTCACTGATCCGTACATACACAAAAGGCTTCAAGTCCACAGGCGGAATGAGCTTTACCTGTCCCAATGTTGTCTTTAGTTTGTCTGCCTGTTCTTTCAGCTCTGGTTTCTGCTCAAATATCTTGCTTCCCAGCCACCTGCTGTATTCCTCTTTTCCATCTTGACATAAGGCTTTCCATATAATAGCTTCCTTATGTTCTGCTTCTTTCGGATAAAAGGTATGGTAAAAATCAGGGTCAAGATTTTTTTCCAGTTTTATCATTTCATCTGCAAAAACAGTAGCCTCCAAGGTTTTCTCTTTTAAAAGCCCTTTGGTATCAATGACTTTTGTTTCCGGAAGATAAGCACTCAGTTCCCTGGCAGCTATAAAAACCTCTGGGTATTGGTTTGGATCATAGATATCTCTCAAAAGATCCACATCCAACTCTCCGTTATAAACCAGGGAAAATTCCAATGGAATACCATCTTCTTCCTCCACATGAAGCCCAATTCCTTTTCCTGCATTCAACCTTTCAGAAGGAATACTCTGATAGATCTTTACTGCCTCTTCTGCACTGTGGATATCCTCCCTGTATTCTCCATAGCGGTTAAATTCCATACATTCTGCCACATAATACGTTGCCAAACGTCCGGTGGCATTCTCGCCCATCTCACCTTTTTCCACGTAGCAATACCTCCTTTTTATGCACAAAAAAAGCACTACCGTTTTTAGCGATAATGCTCTTCGTGTTACTTCCTATTTTCTTTTTTAATTGTTGTTTATCTGTAAGAAAGATACTCTGAAATGCAATAGTTTCCCATAATATCCCGTTCTATCACACCCATCTGCTCCAAGCAGTCAATGTATTTCTTTATTTCATCCTCAGTAAAACGGGTTGCTTTGTCATCTGACCACTGTTTAAATTCAGATACGATCTGGCTGGCATCTATTCTTGAAAAAGTCTGGACTAAATAAGTTACTGTTGCAAGTCCTTCCAGTTCATGGTCGCTCTCTATCCCATTTACATAAGCAACAGCCTTTTCAATTGCAGGAGAAAGGCGGTTCAATAGCTTTGTTGTTTTTTCACTGCATATCACCTGATAAGCTAACTGATACGTCGATTCTGTATCATTTAATCCATAAAAACTCTGATACTCTCCGATATTTCTGCCAACAATATCAATGGAATGGGCATATGGACCATATTTATACTTTTGAAAGGAAAAATAAGGTTCTTCCAGATATAAATTCATAAAATACGCCGCTTTTTGAAGACGAAGTTTTGTACAACGTTTCAGTCCCATTTTGAGTTTCATCAAGACTAAACTGGCTGCTGTAAGTTTAGGTGCAGTAGCTGCTTTCTGCACATAATTTCTCTGTGGCTCATAAATCAAAACCGTAAAATCATCAGCAATTGGTTTTAATTTCTTTTGTATCAGTTCTTTTACTGTCTGCCAATCCAAACCACCATTACCACATCCCAGCGGGGGAATCGCTACGGACTTTACATTCAGTTTCGGAAGCCTTTCTACCAGAACATCCAGTGCTGTTTCTATATAACTTATTTTAGAGTTTTCACGCCACTTATCTTTCGTCGGAAAGTTTACAATTGTAATGCCATTCTCTACAAAAGTATGGATTGTTCCGACATGAAGTGTTTTGTCTTTACATGCTTTTATATAGGCTTTATTGTTTTCCGGAAATTTCAGTTTAAATTGATACGCAATTCCCTTTCCCATATAGCCTTCACAGTTGACTGTATTAACTAAACACTCTGCACCAGACTGAAACATATCTCCAGTTGTGTATTTAATCAACACAACCACCTCCTCTCGTTATTCAAACCATTGGGACATCACCGTAATAAATGGCGGTGGAAAGATAACGCCTTTCTGTTTCAGTAAATTTGTTACTCTGTTTTTAGTTTCTTCAGATGAAACATAGATGCACTGGAATGCATCAACAGGAATAACCAATGGGCTCAGGCATTCCGCCATCTTTATATTTCTGGCTTCCACGTCATTTTGCCCCACACTGGTAAGAATATCCCAGTTGATCATTTCAAAACCTTCATCATAATCATATAACTGGCATCCTTCCAATGCCAATGGGTGCTTAGGTAAAATGCTGAAATTATTGCGCCTTGCCAAATTTCTGGTAATACAGATATAGATCATTTCCTCTCCCGCATGAGTTTTCTTTACAGCCACATCAAAAGCTGAATATGGATGAAAATGAAATGGAATGTATCCGTCCAATCCCAGACTTTCCCTCTTGCGTATAATTTCTGGATCTGCTACATCTCCAAATGTTACCGTATTCTCCCTTAGAATCTTTCTCGGCACAAGGCCAAAATCAATAATAGATTCCAGATTCTTTAATTCTGTTAAATGATATAGAAGTTTTCCTTCTTTCGCATCTTTTAATCCCATCGTTCTCCTCCTAGTATAACACACTTTAAACGCTAATCACAGAATTTTTACATTCTCCATCAACGTGTTTGTTTCTATAAACAAATTTTCCATTGTACTCATTATATGGTTCCCGTATTAATCCGTCAATCCCATTAACGTACCTTCTCTCTTTCACTCTTTGCATACGGAAAGGATTGCTCCGCAGCTATCCCATCCATCTGGAAATATTCCGGCAATAGCTTTTCCTCCCGGAAGCTAAAATACCGGTCATCTGATACAATCACATGATCCAGCACTTCAATCCCCAGAAGCCGCCCAGCTTCTGCCAATCTTTTTGTCATGTCCATGTCCTGCCTGCTAGGTTCCGGATTTCCCGAAGGATGGTTATGTGCCAGGATGATATTGCTGGCATTAGACAGGATTGCAGATTTAAACACTTCCCTCGGGTGTATCAATACACTGTTCA
The DNA here is from genome assembly GCF_025148125.1 of Blautia wexlerae DSM 19850. Classification (NCBI taxonomy): domain Bacteria; kingdom Bacillati; phylum Bacillota; class Clostridia; order Lachnospirales; family Lachnospiraceae; genus Blautia; species Blautia wexlerae. The sequence goes on along the minus strand of NZ_CP102267.1, from coordinate 2,152,340 downwards.
GAGTCCCGACACCCACTACATTGAGATTGATTACCTGTCCTTTTGTCCGAAGGTTTAAAATACAGAACATTTCCCGGTCACAATCTTTTAAAAAATCCTGAAAGAGTTCTGCCACATCACAGGGATTTTTTAATTCTTTGCTACTGTATAGAGGAGGTTCTTCCTCCAGGCGTATACTTACCACATCTATTTTATGTGTCTTCTCCATGTTCTTCCTTTCCAAAGCAAATCTCCAGCATAATTCCCTCCGGCAGATTTTTTAAAAGTCTTTCCAACTGCTCTAAATTCATTTCTATTTGATATGTTTCAGCCATTCTGCCACCTTTCCCATGATATACAAAAAGAGTGCCTGATAAAAGAACTGCACTCTTTTTGTCCTATCCTTTTTCTACTTTACCGACTTATAATTTTTGCTGTTGCCTAATTTTTTTCTCGTCTGTCATACCTTTTCCTTTACAGATAAAAGAAAAAGTTCCTTTCAGATTACATTACTCCTGCTTTGTCTGCAACGCCTTTTCGTGAAGGTTGGTATTGAAAAGCGCATACAGCGGATTGGCTTCTTTTTCCATACGGTTATCAAATGGAATACAGGTATTTCCATACTTAATGATCCCCGTACCGGAAGGAGAATTATCTACATATTTTAATTGTGCTTCTGGAATTCCTGCTGCAGTGGATAATTCCTGACTGTCTACATTGGACTGCTTTAACAGGGCAATAAACTCACTGTTTCCAAGCATGGTCATGGCTGTATAGTTTTGCAGCATATCAACCAAATTTTGGGTGATTCCTGTGCATAGTCCCCCTTGCTTCCTCACTTTTTTCCAGAGGCTGAACAAAAATTTCGCACTATACTCCCGGTCAAGAACAGTATGGAACTCATCTATATAAAGCCAGGTTGCCCTTCCTTTCTTTGCGTTTTCTGCAATCCTGGCACTGATATTTTCCAGCATGACCAGAGTGGAAATGGCTCCCAGCTCTTTCCCCAGGTCCCTGGTACCATAGACAATGAACCTTGCCTGTACATTCACATTGGTATGGTTATTGAAAATATTTAAAGAGCCATTTACAAACAGCTCCAACGATAAAGCAATGTCCTTTGCCTCTTCTTCTGGCTGCTCCAACAATAACTCATAAAATTCTGACATGGTAGGGATATGCTTTTCCCTTGCCTTTGCAATGTCGATATACAACTTTCGTACACAACGGTCTATAATGGATTTATGGCGACTGTTTAGATTATCCCCGTAACACTGTTCACACAGCCCCAGCATAAATTCCCCTTTATCCCGGATATATCCCTGAGAATCGTTTAAATCCAGCGCCCAAACGTCCATCTCCAAAGGATTGATGTAATTCTTTGTATAGGTAGACAGGTTAATGATTGCTGCCTGGTTTCCCAGGGCTTCTGCAATATCAAAATATTCCAGTGTCGGGTCGATACAGATAATATCATCATCTGTTCCTAAGAACACCTGCAGCATTTCCGACTTACTGAAATAGGATTTTCCGGAGCCGGGAACACCGAATACCATTCCATTTCCATTTGCCAGTTTTTTCCGGTTTCCAATGCAAAGGTTATGAGAAACCTGGTTAATGCCATAGCAGACGCCGGACTTTTCGTTTAATTCCTGTACATTAAAGGGAAGAAGGGCTGCAATATCCCTGGTGAGCATGGTCCGCATTGTGCTGATCTGCCGGTTTCCCACTGGAAGTATGGTATTCATAGCTTCCCTCTGCTGATAATAGTGGGTTTCAATCTGGCACATGCGTCCATTGCCGATATTTTTAATAGTTTCGGTTACACTGTCTAACTCCTTCTTGTCCTCTGCCATGATCAGGAAATTCACCCCTGTATAAAACAGGTTCTGGTCATTTTCCCGCACGTCGTCCATAAGATTTACAATCTTCTCCTTCTGGACTTTCTTGATATGAGAAATGTCACTGGAAAAGTCGTTATTTTTATTACGGACTCTCTGCTGCTTTAAAATATCATTTTCAATGCCCAGATATTTCTTCTGAAGAACCTTATTTGCCAGTTCTTTTGGTACTGGTACAATACAGATTGTAGTAATACTATGAACCGGAAGGCTGGTAATCTCATTTAAAAAGGTATCCGATAAAGAAGAAGGATATTTTTTAATGAATAATGCCCTGCATTTTTTCCGTTCCGTTTCAAAATAACCTGGGTAAAACTGCATATACCCTGGTGAAATATCATTTTTAGGATCACCGCCCTTTTTTAATGCCTGTCTGAAATCAAAGGAAAATTGTTCCTCTTCCCCTATACGGTAAAAATTGAAAAGTACCCGCAGCCGTTCTTCTGCATTTAATTCTTCAATGCAGGAGCCAAGTTCTCCAAAGTTCTGTTTTAAGGTCGCTTCAAAAGTGGCAAAAAATGCTTTTGCCTGTTCGTAGGATTTCCGTTCTACACATACAGTCAGCAGTTTTTCCTGTTCAATCCCCTGCCTTCCATCTACAATGCGCTTTTCAATAATCTGGTTATAACTTCCACGCAGCCAGTTAAAACCATCTCCTTTTTCCTGGAAAAGTACATGCTCCCGGAAATCCTGCATGTTTTTGTTCCGATTAAAAATGGTAATAAGAAAATATACATCAATGGCATTTACCGTCTTACAATACTGCTTTAAGATTCGCATCTGTTCTTCTGCACCTGCGGTTACATAATTAATGTCCAAAAAACGGTATGTCCTGGAATATACCCCCTTCCCTACTTCAAAAATGCCATTTTCTGCAATTCTCCCAATCCCCATGACTTCCTGAAGATATTTCGGGGATTTTACTGCTTTATCTGCTTTTTTTAACTGGTCAAACTTATCTGAAAAAATTGACAATCTCTAATTTCCTCCTTTCAGGCAGATGGGGCCACAAACACAGCAGCTTCCATCTGCCGCTACATGTCTGTGTATCCCTCTCCTGAAATGGAGAGCAGGCGCTATTTCACGCCTTGATTGAATATTCTGTTCAACGGTACATCTTATACCACACCGCTGCTGCCGCACCAAGTACAATCATCACTACCGTTACGATCCCCATACGGATTGCCTTCTTTTTCACCACGTTTACATCACCACCTTTCTTCTCTTTTTTCTGTTCCTTTTTCCTTTGCTGTACTTCCCGTTCTTCTTCCTGACAGGTTTCCATATAAATCTGTTTCAATTCCTGCACCGATTCCGTAGAGCCATACACCAAAGGGCGGTTAAAAAAGGAAAAATAAATCATCTTCCCTGCAAATTGCCAGAATGTCAGCCCATGATAGTTATAAAACCCAGTCAGTGCCAGAGGTACAACAAAAGGGGTTGCCACATAACAGCTCAAAGTAATCCCGATTTTTTCATACAAAAGCAGGACAATCCCAGTTCCTACGCCCAATGCCAACGCCGAAAACAAAAACTGTTTTGCTGTAAGCCCTAGAACCAGGGATTCTTTATAATGCTGCAGGTCCTCACTTAATTCAATCTCCATACATAACCTCCTGTCTCTGTTTTTTATCTACTCTGTCTTCGCTCTTCCTGCATGGTTTTCTGTAATCCATGCTGATTGCAAAAGGCGGCAACCCCAGCCTGGTCAAACTTACGCAGTTCCTCCAGATGAAATTTCACCACCGCATACTGCCCCATACCGGATTGTGCTTTCCAGGGAAGCAGTGTTCCCAATCCATGCTCCTGAATAAACTGGATATTTTCCTTACTAAAATCACCGCTGATACAGGCAGTTCCAGGCTCCAGGCAATATCCGGGAAGGTTTACGGTCAAATCTGAAAACGGTTCCCACATCCCATCTTCCCGGCTATACAGCTCCACATAAAGGTTTTGGTTCATTGCATAATAATCTACCCGCAATGCCAGTTCTTCGGTTCCATACGCCCATTGAAAATCCGCTGTTTTGATTTCCTTTTGAAATTCTGGATTCTTTACTTCTCCCCGTTCCTGGTATGCCTGCTCATAGGCTGCATATCCCTCCGGGTCCAATTTCTTTAAAGTTTCTTCCTGAAATTCAAACAGTGGATATTCCATACAGCCAGAACAGCAGATTTCTTCTTTTAACTGTCCAATCGCGTTTTTTTTGATAAATTCTACTATCTGCTCCAGATCATAGCCTGAGAGCAAAAAGGTCTGGTTCTTTTCCAGCGGAATTCCCATATCTGTGGTCAATTCAAAAAGTTTCCATATCTCTTCCTCTTTTTCCGTAAACACACAAACTTTGATGTTTTTATCAGCCGGATAAGTTGCAACTTCCAGCCAGACCTCATAGATCTCCCCATTGCCAAAATCCAGGCTGAGTTTTTCTTCCTGTTCCATTTACATATCCTCCTTTCCTACCGACTCCTGCTCTTTGCAGACAGAAGCCTTTCTTTTCCCTTTTCAAAATATTCTTCATTAATTTCAATGCAGATTGCATTCCGTTCACTGGAAAGTGCTGCTTCCCCCAGGGAAAACGAACCTGCAAACTGATCCAGTACCCACTCCTTTTCTTCTGTTACAAATCCAAGGATCTGCTGCAAAAGTTGCACTGGTTTTTCTGCCTGATGAATACGGGAGTTTTTCCCTGGCGGTTCAATGTCAAAGACCGTTGGAAGCATTCCCCTGGCGCCTGACATATAGTGGGATATTCCTGGCTCCGCCTTATCCTTTTTCGCATCTGGGCGTAAATTCCTGGCTTTTCCTTTCGTAAAAAATGCAATCTCTTCCGTATTTTTAGATTTTCTTCCCGTATTGGCAACGAAATCTCCTTTTTTCCAGGCGACTTTTGCATAATATTCAAGCCCTGCTTCTTTCGCCATTTTTTTCATCTGATAAAGGTATTCATAATTTTCCCCATTTTCTTCCGGCATGAACTCTACCAGAAAACACCCTTTTTTCAACACCCGGTATTTTTCATCAAAGTCTTCCTGCGTATATTGAAAACATTCATAGGCCGCAAAATCCCGATTTCCCCCTTTCAGGCTTTTTTTCAGGTCATAAGCATGATCTGTAATAATGGCATCTATACTGTTATCTTTTAAAAAGCTCAAATCCCTGCCATTTCCCTGAACCAGCATACAAGTTACCTCTTCTCCGTCCTGTTCTTTGGTAACCGTATAGACTCCTTTGGCTATCCTGGAAAAAAGCCCCTTTTCTATTCCCTCATAAATTCTTGCCCGGATACTGGGTTCTTTTACCTCTTTTACCTGTTCTACACAAGCCACTGCTTCTTTAAGGCTAAAGCATTCTGCGTCCTGAAAATATTCAAATAGTGTCATCTGTATCCCTTTTTCCTGCACAATCCTTTCCTCCTACAATCCCAGTGCCCTGGAAGTCAGGTTCTGCGCCCCTTTTACAGTGCCTACCGTCAGCGCAACCGTAAAGGTCATTTCCCCCAAATAAATCAGGGTTTTGGCCCAGTCCTCATAATCTCCGGTAAAGGTCGGAAGTCCGGAGGAAATAAACTGGTTACACAAAAGGATTGCCAGTGCCATTGTGACTGCCTCAAAAACGACACTGATAAAATATTTCATATAGGCTACAAAGGTATTACTAAGCCCCCGGTTTCCAGCCAGGGTACTGCTGGCAATCGCCCCAAAAGGTACAATTACCATGATTTTCAAAAAGCGGAAATAAACATTGTACAGCAGGAAGAACCCACAGATAATAACGATTAAAGATAGGAAAACAGCAAGTATCAGGAACACGATACTGGTTCCAAATCCTAAATCTTTGATCACTTCTGCCTGCGCCGGGTCAATGGATAACTCCACACTCTGGTTTTGTCCCAAATGCCCCACCAGGTTTCCACAGGAAGTAAACAGGGCTTTCATAATGGTAATGTTATAAGATACCAGCCACTGTGCAATGGCAACCCGGATAAACATACGGAGGATTGCTTCAAACCGGATTTCTTCCCGGATATCTACCGACTCTGCACAAAACCCAATGACGAAAAAAAGGACTACCAGGGCAGAGCCTATCCCAACAAAAAGGGGTTCAATCCCTTCAATGATCCCCCAGGGCCCGCCCCCTTTGAACCCGGTAGGGGACTGTCCTAAAAGTTCAAATACGAGGCTGACCTGATTATTCCAAAATCCAAACACGATTTCCAAAAGTGCAAGGATCGCCTCTCCTAAATTAAACATCACTTCACCTCTCTTCTTATCTGTTTATCTCAAAAAGAAGAACGGTTTTAGCTGATTCCCAGGAAAGTAAGAACGGAGGAAATAGCTGCCATAATAAGCCCTGCAACAATTCCTTTAATGGCACTGTTCATAGAAGAACTGTCCTGCTGCTGGTAAGCCTGTGCAAATTCCATCACGTTTTTTGCCAGGATAATCACACCCACCGCACCGATAATACTGATCACCAGTGTCTTTAAATTCATAAGCGGCTGTGTTACGTCACTTACCCCGGAAGCCATGACAGTCTGGGGGAACAGGGAAACAGTGGCAGCGCTTACTGCCAGGACTCCCAGTAGAGATTTTTTCAAGCGGTTCTGTTTCTTTCTGATAACCTCTTTGATTTTCATATCTTTTTACTCCTTTTCATGTGATTGATACCGCATTACGCAAAAAGACAGATTTTTAAAAACCTGCCCTGCGTAATGCAAAAACTACAGGTTTCCAAAAATCTGCCTTCTTTAATCCGAGGCTGTTTCTTTTGTAAATTTTTTACGGATTTCCTTCATCTTTTCAGCACTGTTTTTTGTATCTGCCATTTGAAGGATTTTATCATACGAAATTCCAGCACCAATGGCAAGCATGATTTCTCCCAACTGTTCCTCATTATAAACATGGCTTTCCAATAATTCAGAAAGTTTTTCTTCCTCTGTCTGTACCGGTTTTTCCGTTTTCTTCGGCGGCCTCACCTCCTCTACCGTTCTCTTCTTCTGGTTCTCTTTCAGCTCTTCCTCCGAAAAAATCTTCTTAGGAATAGGCTCATAAGAAAAAATTTCATCAAAAGACAGTTCCACAATCTGAACATCTTCTCCCTGTTCCTTTTTCTTCTTATAATAATCCAGGGATTCTTCACTTAAAATCTGTACCGCCTGTTTTTGGGCAGCCATTCTGTCATGGATATAAGGCGCACCCCCGCCATCTTCTGTTTCCGAAAATCTGGAGTGTGCAAAAGTATTGTATTTCTTATCAATAATAGGATCACAACCCCTGATTAACAAAATACACTCTGAGTTATCCAGCTTTCGGGTTTCGTCCGGTGTCAAAAGCTCACGCCCCAGCACATCATAATTCCGGGAACTGCTCCCTTGCCGGCCTTTGGTTTCCCCACTGCTTTTTTTATCAATGGTTCCTTTTCCCAGGGACTCACTGATATACTTATGCGTGGACTGTTCATTCCCACCAAGATATACCAGGGAATCACAATTACCCGGTATGGTTTCCCAGGTTTTCTCAAACAAAGCCTTGATCTGGGCAAGGTTTTGGATAAAAATGGTACAGGAAATATTTCTGGAACGCATGGTACTAAGTAGGCTGCAGTAGTCATCTGGCAATGGCACGTTGGCAAATTCGTCCAGCATAAAATTCACGTTAATGGGAAGTTTTCCATTGTAATGGAAGTCTGCCTGGTAATACAATTCCTGGAAAATCTGGGAATAAAGCATACCAATTAAAAAGGCATAACTCTTATCCGAATCCGGCGTCACACAAAAAAGTGCGGTCTTCCGGTTTCTGTCCCCATCAACACCAATCCCAATCTCCTCAATCTCCATTTCATCATGATCCAGAATCCGCAAAATTTGTGGGTTCTGTAACAATCCCAGCCTTGCATTTGCGGAAATGATGATACTCCTTACCGTATCTCCTGCACCCCGTACCACTTTATTATACTGGATTAAAGCAGGGTGGTTGCTTCCCTTTTTTCTCTCCAGTCTGCGGAAACGCCGGTCTAAATCAGAAGGGGAACCGTCTGCATGGACTTCCGCCTCATTCAAAAGCTGCAAAACCATACGGAAATTCCTTTTCTCCATTTCACACTCCTGCCACACATAAAGAAAAATAGCCTGCAAGTACAAAGACTCGGCTTTCTCCCAGAATGGATCACTGGGCTGTGCGTTTTTCGGTGTGGTATTATTGATCAAGTTAGTAACCAGTTTTACAATATCTGTTTCAGAGCGGATATAGCGGAATGGATTATATCCGTTAGACTGCTCCATTTCCACCAGGTTCAGCACCCGTATCCGGTATCCATGCGCTTTCAGCATACCTCCGCAGCATCTTAAAATCTCCCCTTTGGGATCTGTAATGATCTGGGAAGCCCTGCTTAACTGAAGGAGATTGGGTTTCACCATGAACAAGGTTTTTCCAGCGCCGCTTCCTCCGATTACCAGGACATTTAGGTTTCTCCTAGTCTTTCTGGTATTCATGGACAGCCTGACATTCTGGGATAAGATCAGGTTATTGTGTTCATCTTTATCCGCAAACTGCTTTGCCACCTTTTTCGGATCTGCAAAAACAGCGGTACCAAATTCCTGACCCGGCATATAGTTTTTCCGGCTGGTGACATACATGACCATACCGATCACATATACAAAAATCCCCAGAATGATTGCTTTTAAGGAAGTTTCGTTCCAATAATTGGCAAACGGGGCTGCCATCACCTGATCCAGACGGTTTAAAAAATAGTTGATATCCTTTCCAGGCTGATAACACACGTTCAAGAGATAACCTCCATAGCCGGAAGCTACGCCTCCAATGAAATACATACCCCAGGACTGTTTCTTCTTTTTCTGAATTGCTCCGGTTCTCTACCTCCTTTGCCCCTGTATGCTTCTTCTCCCTGCTTCCAGGTTCTGTTGTGTCTTCCTGTAATTATGTTCCCTTCTTCTGCGTATCTTTTCCTGCTCCTGTCTGGCACGTTCCCTGCGTACCGGATCATAGCTTTCCCTATATAAATCTTCCCCCGAAGTTTTTCTAAGAAAACGGTCCTCCAGGTCTAAAATTGCATACTCCTTCTTCTTTTCCAATCCTGCAAAAATAGTCTTATGGTCATTAATCCAGCTAATTTCCGATTTGTCCAGCCAGATAAATTCATTCTTACGGTACGGAATCCTGGTTTTGATATGATGCTCTGTTTCTTCATATACCAGCTTCTGGTCTATGGTAATGGCATTCACACCTGGATTGTTCCGCTTTTCCTTTTGGATACGCTGAATGACCTGCATCTTTTCTTCTGTTTCCTGGCTGTTTCCAGTGCTGCGTCTTTGGGCTTCCTCTTCCCCAAACAACTGTTTCCACTGCTGGGAATCTACCAATTCTTCGATCTGTTCCGGTGTCCTGGTCAGTGTCACCGTACCTTCCTTCCCTTTCTCCAAAATCCCCTGTTCTTCCATGTAGCAGATAATCGGCCAGATCTGAAGCCAGGTCATATTCAGACGGGAACGGACATCACTGATCTTCTCCACCTGGTTTTTCGCCAGTTCCCGCGCAACCAGTTCACACTCCTTCGGCTCCGGCAGGACAGGCTTTTTTACTTCTTCTACCAACTGCTCTACCTTATCCGGCTCTGCATTTTCATAGTATTCATCTAACGTCCCAATATTGGAATGTTCAATTTTTGCCATCATGGACTGAATACGGGGCGCTGCCTGGGAATGGAACAAAATTTCACTCATACCGTCCTTCTCATTCAAATCCGGCAAAATGGAATATAAAATCCCATACTTATTTGCCAGGGCTTTTACCCGTTCCAGGTCTTTTGTTTCAAAACGGAAAACCTGCAAATCGCCTCCCATTTTCAGGAGCTTTTGTACAGAAGTTTTCCCTGACAATTTTTCCTGGTCCAGAACTTTTTTAAATACCGCACAAATATCTTTTACAAACTGCCAGCCTGTATTTCCCATTTTCAGAATGATTTCTGCGCCTTCAAAGGAAACTTTAATGATTTGCGCCGCATCTTGTATTTCACTCATGCTCTCCCTCCTATCCCATTGCCCTGTCTTTTTTTGCTAAAACAGCCGCCTTTGTTTTTCCTTCTGCAAGCATGGCTTCCAGGTCATACTGGATATTTTCCTGTTTTAAGAGAGCCTCCAGCATGTGGTTTGCTTTTTCCTTTTCATAGGTCATATACTGAAGCTGAAAAATATAATTCTCAATCTGCAAAATATTTTCCGGAACCTGAGAAAACGGTTCAAGGTAATGATAAAGAATACGCTCTTTTTCTTCCTTTCCTGCATGAGGCGCCTGTAACTGCAAAATAATTTTTTCTACCTCTTCCATAGACTCCTTATGAAAAGCAATACGGTACAAATCCTGTTTCTGCTCCCTAGTAAGAAAGGGCTGTTCCTTTTCGGCAGCTTCCAAAAGGGAAAATATTTTTACCACATGTTCAAGTTCTGCCATTTACACACCCGCCTTCCGTTTCCGCATCAAAAGGATAATTTCCCGCATTTTTTTCATTCTCTCCGGTGAAGGACTGTTCTCCATCACCTGAAGAATTTCTGCATCTGCCAGCCCACTTTCTACACACTGGCGAATTTCTTCCAACTGTTCTGCGGACAAGTTATATTCCAGAATTTTCTCCACAACACTTTTGGGTACTTTTTTTCCAAGCATGGCAATCCCAAGCAGCCGGCGCTTACTTTTTTGCAGCCCTTCCGCTGTTTGTATGCTTTTTTCTTCCAATACCACTTTTGTTTCCCTGGAAGCAGCTTCTGTTTTTTCCCTGTATTTTTCTGCTTCTTTTTTCAGCTCCTGAATTTCCTGCTCTTTCTTTGCCAGCTTTTCTTTTAATTCCTGTATGTTTTTATCTTTATATTGCAGGTTCTCATACAGGTCTTTAATCTCCTGGTTTTTCTCTTCAACAACATGCTCCTTTACCAGAGAGGACAAGGCTGTAAAACGGTCATTGCTTTCCCGGAACTGCTGAATGGATTGTTCCATGATCCCCATAAGATTTTTCATATAAGAACGCATTTCTTCATCTTTCGGAACTTCTTTTTTTGCCTTTGACTCTTCCAGTTGTATCCGCATGGTCCGCATACGGCTGGCCGGCAGTTCATTTCCGGCATAGGTTTTCACCTCTTCCAGATCCAGCCCGTTTTTTAAGCCCTCTACGATTTCCCGTACCTGGAACTGGTTATAATTTCCTTCGCATAAAAAGTCGATTTCCCCAATCCCTTCCATAAGCCCTATGATGATTGCTTTCATCACCGGGGCTTCCTGGTTGCTCTTAACTACTTTCTGAATATCTGAAACAGGAAGACCAAAATCCAGCCCCATAGAAACTGCGTCCATCTGTTCTTCTTTTAAAACTTTCCGGCATTCTTCCAGATACCGTTGTCCTTCTACTGTCATTTACCCTCCTTTTCCTCTGCCCCTCGCAGACGGTTTCCTATTCTTTTCCTTCTGCTGTGCTTCCAACTTTTCTTTTTCTTCTGCTTTTTCACGCAGACGCTCTGCAATCCTTTTTTCTTTTAAGATTTTTTTCCGTTCGATCCGCAAACGCTCCTCTTTCTCAAAGAAATAAGCGTCTGTCTGTTCTGCATCAGACAAGGAATATCCCATTTCTTTTAACTGCCCAAGAAGGTTTTGGTATGTCTGGTGGTCTTGAAAAAATTCCTGATACCCTTCCTGATAAAGTTCTGCTTCCATCTGTTTTTCCTGCAGCTTATTGAGAAGCAGAAGCATTTCCTCATAAGGAACCATTTCTTTTCGTAGCTGCTTTCTTGCCCTGCTGTTTTCCCAAAGCTGTTCCTTTGTTGCATCAGAAATGGCTTTCAACTGCGCCTTATCCTGTATGCGATAAGCTGCCAGAAAATCAAATTCCTCCTGCAATTTTTTCAATTCATGGATTGCTGCCCTGTATTTCCAGGTTTTAGAGTTTGCCATTGGTTTCCCCTGCCGATACCTGCGAAGAAAACATTCCTTCTGGTATCTGGTCAAATGCCGCTCCCGGTATGGGATAAACACATACGTCCATTCTACCGGTATCTCCTCTCCGGTCATTTCCGGGATTGGAAGGCGTCCAAAACGCTGCCGAAGCTTTTCCTCTGTATATTCTTCCCCTAGCTGGTCAAGCCGCCTTGCCCTTCCTGCTCCGGGTTCCCGAACAGAAAGGCGCTTTCTTCCCCGCAACTCATATCCCATGCTGGAAAGATTTTCAAGAAATTCCTCATAAGAACCTGCGTCCTGTAATGCCTGGTCCACATCTCTTCTGATCCGCCTGTCCCGTTCAGAAAGAGATTTTTCTTCCTGTCCTTTTTGTTTGCGTTTTTCCTTGGCTTCTTCCAGATCCAGCACAGATAAACCATGCTCCCTGCATATCCGGTTGGTCAGAGGCTGGATAATGTTTTCCCAATCCCCATTTCTATAATCGTATTTATATCCCGTAGTACAGCGTACTGAATTAAAAATAATGTGCCCATGAATATGGTCCGTATCATTATGGACTGCATAAACCGCTTCAAAATCCTTCCCAAGAAATTCTGTCACAAACTCTCCTACCATTTGGAAGGCTTCTTCTTCCGAAACCTCATCTTCCTCAAATGAAAGAATGAAATGGTAGCCCTGCCTTTTATCCAGCTTTCCAAAATGACGTTTGGTATCTACCATCTGGGATAATGCCTGTTCAGGAATACAGTTATGTCCACAGACATAGCGGCCATGTTCTGTTTTCTCCGGGTTCATAATATAGCGAAGACCATTTGCCAGATGTTTTGCCGGATAACCCGTTTTTGCCTGTTTCATGTGCAGGCACTTTGTAATTGCCATAACCTACAGCCTTTCCTGCACCTGGCTTACCAGTGTTTTTATCTGCTTCAAAAACACATACAGACGGTGTTTATCTTCCCTGGAATAAAGGGCGCTGTTATTGTTATGGGTAATCTGGTTGATGTTTACACCAATCCGGTTGATTTCCTGGTTCATGCGTTCCAGTTCCTGACGGATTTCCGGGTAATCCCTGGGACGGTTGGTAATCAGCATACGAAGGTACTGGGAATCGGAAAGCCCCATCTTTTCTGCCTGTTTTTGTAACTCTTCCAACTCCCATGAGTACAGCCGGATTTCTTTTCTGCATTTCATTGTTTCTTTTTTCATGCTCCCCCTTTCCTTATCTTTATCACATATTTCATCTACCGATTTCTACTCCAACGCTATCTGCAGTCAACTCCTAAGACCTGCTATCGGTCACCGTATAACTTCCCGGCGTCCGGACTGGCTATGCCAGTCCTCTGCAAGATACGGATTTTACCGTACAAAATCCCATCTTGTTAGGGGGCACCCCCTAATACCCCGGATAACATAGATAGCAAAACGCAGATACTGATAGCAGACCTGCGTTCCATATAGGGAAAAACCGATAGCAGTTCCAAACATCTGCTATCGGTTTTTCCACTTCCTACTTCTATTTCTGCTAACAAAACCCCAGTTCTGTTAGCAAATCTGCCAGCCTCCTGTGTCTGATGTGGCAGCAGTTCTTCCATTCTGCTATCAACGCTTTTGCACAGACTCCCTGCTGGCTGCTTCTTCTTCCGCAATTTCTCTCTTTCCAACAAGTATGGGAAGACTCTCTATGGACCATTTGCCGCTTTGGGTTTCTCTTATGAAATTATTGGTTTACCTGTTCTTCCAAACGCTCCAATGCCTTTTCAAAAGCTCCAATCCCACTGAAAAAGGAAGAAAGCCGAATATCCTCAAACAGATATGGCATGGCTTTGTATAGTTCCAGAAAAATATAGTACAGCACATCAACAACAATGGAATTTCCTGCCTGTTTGTAAAGCTGGCTGTTGCTTATGCCTGCTTCTTTTGCTTTCCAAAAATCCGCATCGGAAAAGCCCATAAGCCGGAAGCATTCTAAAGGTGTCAGCCTCCGGATACGGATCAAAGACTCTAAACGGTGTATCCCATTTGATGTCGTAAGCGTAGGGCAGAGTTCCCCATGCTCCTGTACCCTTCCCCGTTTTTCCACAGACGGATAACTAAGATTTACAACACCATTTTCCAAACATTCCTCATAACCTTTCTGTGTCTTTTGACGTACCAGAATGATATTATCTTTTTGTACAGAAGTAAGGGTATGGCAGACTTCTTTTTCTCCCAGTTCCAAAGTCTGCACAATCCGGCCTTCCGGGTCATACCTGCCCCGGATTGCTCCTGGACATTTTTCTACAATCTTTGGCTGGTCATGCCCTGCTAAAACCGCACCGCTGCTTCCTAAAGGGGAATAAATAACCCCGCTTGAACCATAGCCGGTATGAATATCTCCCACTTGAAGAATTTTGGGCTGATGTCCGCCACCACCACAGGCAGTTACCGTAGGGCAGCACCCGTCTGGCAGATAAACCCGTCCAGTCTGTTCAAACACCCCTTTGATATTTCCGGCCCGTTTTACCCGGTTTTCCCGAAAAGCCTTCAGGCTTTTTTCGTCCGGCTCAAACAAAAGCGCTTTTCTCTCTTCCATATCTTCAATCAAGCGGCGTACTTTTTCCTGGGATAAGTAGTATCTTTCCTCTACCGTATCCTCCAGAATATCCATAAGGCACTGGAAGGACTCCAGCGGTTCTGGAAACTGGAATGTTCCATTATCCATTTCCTTCTGTATCAAAATCAGATATACCCGTTCCCTGTTCTGGGGTATTCCGTAATGCTTTGCATTAAGAACACTCCAATAGGTGTGGTATCCGTATTCATGCAGTTCTTCTTCAAACAACCGGAATGTGGTATCCCGGAATTTTTTTCCTACAATATTTTTTACATTTTCATAAATTCCCCATATTGGTTTGACACCCCGTATCATACGGAGCCACTCCACCAGAAGGGAAGAACGTGTTTTATCAATATCATGGGAACCACACATGCCGCAGGCGTCCCTTTTGGAATAATGTACCTGCAGAGGGTTATACTCATACCCGCAGCTTCGGCATTTCCAAACTGCGCCTGCCTGCTTGCCTGCCAGGGAAAAATCCTGACAGGGGCTTCCGCCACAAATCATGTTAAACGGTTCAATCTCCCTTTCGTCCACTTTTGTAATATCTCCCAGATTCAATGTTTCACTTGTACCATGAATCGCACAATAACTCTTTGCTGCATATTTATCAAACTCACAAAAATTCACCAAACTATATTTCATTCCTCATATTTCATGAGGTGTAGCTACACATTTTACCTAGGATTACTCACTTATTTCCTCCTGTCTCCTAAATTTTTTATAGTCTTCATGAGAAATCCACAGCTACAAACGAAATATCCATCTGGCATTACCTTACAATCATAGAATCACCCCTTCCCGTATCCAGAGTTTATCCTTCTGTCAAAAATTCTGTTGGTCTGCACCACCTCCTTTCCTAACACCCCCACTTTCGGATTGGTTATTTCTTTCTCACCGCTCTTCTTTCCTGATGTTTGCCAGCACCCTGGACACATACGCCTGCTTGGGTATCCCCATGCGGTATCCCTGCCGCTCATAGCTCTCTTCGATAAACGCAACCCGTACACGTCCATGCAGTTTCCTCTTTCCTATCCACTGCACTACTTTTTCCATCTCCGCTTCGCATTCGTCGATCTCCCATTTTTTGAAACATTCCTCATCATAGCTATTTTCCAAAAGAATACCCTCCTATCTTGCCTGTGCTATCTGGTATGGTACTATGTTCCTGTGTCCTACCATTTTTTCTATCTTTTGTATGTTTGTCCCTTTTGTTTCAGTAAGAAGCGGCCTTTCCTTTTCTACCAGGCTGGAAAGCTCTTGGTTTTCCTTTTTATACTGCAAAAAAGCATTATAGTCTTTTCCCATAGGTGGAAGACGTACAAAAACCTCATACTCCATAAGGGTATATTTTCTTGCCAATTTTTTTGCCGCTTGTCTTCCCGGCAGGTCATTATCCAAACAGAACTGTATCTTCCTGATATGAGGATAATCTTTTAAGAACTTTTCCAAAGGACCATCGGAAAGCATTCCAAGTACCAGGATATTGTTCTGATAGTCTTCCCGCAGTTCCATATCGGACATGGCATCAATGGCCGCCTCATATACATAGAGCGTATCACTGTTTTGGTCTACCAGATTAACCCCATAAGTTTTGTCATTCCCCGTAACATCTCCTTTAAAGGGTTTTCCATATTTATCCAGGGTTCCCCTCTGGCTGGCAAAACGTGGGATACCTTCCGTATCTTTTCCCACAAAAACCAGGTTATGGTACGTTCCGCTCTCATACAAAATCCCCTTTTTTACCCAAAAATCAATCATCTGCTTTGACAGCTTCCGCTGTTTTATCAGATAGCCATATAACCGGCGGCTGGTTTCTGATTTTGAAGGAAGTACAAAAGGTTCTTTCGGTATGTCTTTTCTCTGTTTTGTTTCTTCTATTTTTTCAGTCTGTCTTTCCGGTTGAAATTTTTGCATGGTTTCAGTACGGATATATCCGGCAAACTCCAGCAGATATTTGACTGCCTCCACAAAATCCATGTTTCTGAAATATTCCAGAAAGTCAATGGTGCTGCCACCTACCCCTTGGCTAAACCGGCACCAGGAAGACCGGTTGAAGATCATCACAGAGTCCATACCCACTGCCTGATAGAACCTGCCTTTCCTTTTCAATGGAATCCCTATCTGCTCCGCCAAATCCACTAAATCCACTGCCTTTGCAATCTGAATTTCTTCAGCCGTAAATTTTCCCATACTGCACCTCTTCATATTTCATATCCAGATAATGTGCCATTTCCGGGTGCAGAGCTTCAAAAGCAGTCAGGTAGCGGAAACAGGAACTATACTCTCCCTGTCCGGTACAAAATTCCCGTAGGCTCTTTTTCGAATACTGGGCCGGCTGGTTACACCAACGACTTAGGTTGATATACATTCCCTTATAAACCTCCGGTGCCTGTTCCCATGCTGCATAGCGCATCAGATAAGCCAGGCACTTATACCGCATCAAAATCTCAATCCGTATGAAAACGTCCCGAATATCCTTTGCCCAAAAATCTGCTTTCCAGGTCCCTTCCCAGTCATAACCGCACAGTACATACAGCTTAATTTTCTGGTAAGAAACTGGGATCACTTCCCGCAAAAGTTCCAATTTTCTTACAATAAGTTCCTGATCTTTGATATGGTCAAAGGCAAAAATCATACCATTATCCAATTTTCCAGATGCCAGAAGTTCCATCTGCCTTTTCTGCATAATCCTCAGATCCAGCCCCTGCCGGAATTGAAACCGCCTGCCTGTTTCCAGGACACTGGAAAAGATTTTTTCCCACCCTGCACAGGCAAAAAAGTTATCGTCCAAAAAGCATAACTTCTTTCTGGACGGGTCATAAAATTCTTCCAATGGGCTTGCTGGTGCTGCACCGGTGCTGTTTTTGTTTACACAGAAACTGCACTTCCGAAAACACCCCCTGGTGAGGAAACCAATGGAATACTCCGTATAAAATTGGAACTCTTTCTTCTTTTTCTCTCCTTCGCTATGTTCTTTTACCATCTGGTCATACAAATGATAGTCCGGTGTATGGTGTTCAATCGCTTCTGGAAGTACCGGTGCTTTATCGTAAAAAAATCCAGTCCCTCCATAAACGGTTGTTTCCCTCGTCAAAATATGTTCCGGCACAAAGGTATCCGTAAACACTTTTGATACATAGAGCCGGTCATATTCCCCTGCCTGGCTGTAATCCAAAAGAAGCTCTGTTTCAAATCCCTGCTCCTTCCAATAAGCGGAAAGTTTCATACATGCCAAGTTAGGAAACCGGTGTCTTTTCCGGTATAAAAGATCTGCATCTATAATCCCTATCCTCAACGCCTGCTCCTTTCCATACGGATAGTTCCGGTTTTCTTCTCCCCTTTGACTGCCTCTTTTCTTTCTTCCTTTTCCTTGCATTCTGCCGGGCAATATGATTTTCCATTTGCTTCCATGATTTCTGCAAATTCACAAATATGGAACACCCTTGCCCCTACCTGTGTGTGGTATTCATCAATATAGGTACAAACCCGTTCTTCCCTTTTTCCATCTGGATATACAATCTCTATGGAGTCCCCGTCTGCTATGCTGAACAGGGTATGATAATGGCTGTCAATAAACCGTATTCTTTTTTTCTCTTCCATGCTTCTCACCTCATATTGCCAAAGAAAGGACAGCCGCAGCCGCCCTTTCCCAAGTTTAAAAACTGATTTTTATTTTCTATGCCTTTTTATGTCTTTTTCTGTAATAAAGTAGGCCTGCTACCATACCTGCACTTACACCAAGAGCCAGCAAAGGCAGGAACCAGTTTGTATCATCACCCGTTTTTGGTCCTGGTTTTACGGTACCTGGTGTTTCTGGTATTTTTTTATTCTGGATCTCTTTTACCACTTCAATGACTGGTGTTTTATCATTCTGATAGGTAAATACGATTTCCCACTCTTCTTCCGTCTTCTCATATCCCTTTAAGGTGGCAGTTTCTTTCAGCACATAGGTGATCGGTTCTTTGAAAACACCATTTTCATAAGTTCCAATTGGAAGTAGTTCTGAAACTGCTTTTCCATCTTTTCCAGTCTTCAAACGTCCTACTTCTTTTCCGGTTTCCTTTTCCAGCAGAACAAATTCTACTCCTTCCAGAGCCGCTTTGCTGTCTGCATCCGTTTTTACGATAACCAGTTGTCCCATAGCACGCTCATCTTCCATCTTTACTTTCTGGATTTCTCCCGTTTCTTCTACTGTAAACTCCACGTCATTGGCCACAATATATCCGTCAACTGCCGCTTCTTCATGCAGAGTATAAGTACCTATCGGAAGGTACTCAATCAGGTGTTCCTCTCCTGTGGTCCAGGACTCTACCACTTCCCCGTCCTGATCCAGAATCTGCAGCTTCGCTCCCTCAATTTCTTTTCCATCTGTAATATCTGTTTTGGAAATTGAAACTTTGGTATGGTCGTCCTCCATTTTCACTTTTTGTATGTCCCCTGTTTCTTCCACAACAAATTTCACATCTTCTGCCCGGACATATCCCTGTTCCGTAGGCGCTTGCTCTTCATGCAGTACATATTCTCCTGGTTCCAGTGCATAGACTACATGGGGTTCTTTCTTAGATACCCACTCTTCTACCACCTTTCCGTCCTGATCTAAAATCTGCATTTTTGCACCTTCAATTTCCTGTCCACCGGTTAAATCTACTTTTGTAAATTCCGTAATGGTAGGCTGATTAGAAATTTCTTCTGAAAAAGCGAGCAGTTCAAGGGTCTGGTCTGTATAAGACGCATCAAAGGAATACACCTCATCATTTGGCAGGTATCCCGGCTTATGCTCTACTTCCTGAATATAGTATTTTCCATGAGGAAGATCTGCCTGAAATACCAGCTTGCCCTCTTCATCTGTTGTTCCCAGTTCAATCAGGGCATCTTTTTCTACAACTACTTCCCCGGCAGCATTTTTGATATCCTCCTGCGCATACAGCCCGAATACCACTCCTTCCAGCGGTTTTCCGGTTTCTGCGTCTTTCTTCAGAAGACTCAGGGAAACTTTCTGTCGCTGATTGGTAAGTTCCATTGTTACATAATCCACTGCTACTTCCTGTCCCTTATATGCAATTTCAAATTCTTTTGCTTCCGAGTCAAGCACGCAGTTCTGACCTGCTTTTTCTTCCACTACATAGTATTTTCCGATAGGAAGATTATTCAGGACTGCCTTTCCTTCTTTATCTGTCACCATACGAGCTACCAGGGCATCTTTTTCATATTTTACAATGCGGTTTCCTGCTTCGTCTTTCTGTCCGTCCGGGGTATAAATGGTTTCCTTTGCATGAATGGCAAATTCTGCACCTTCCATATTTCCCTCTTCATAGTCAAATTCATAACCTTTCTCTTTTTCCATGACCTCTTCCCCAGTGAAGAAACTGCTTACCTGATTTACGAAACCTGCTACACCGTTTTTCATCTTTGTCAGGAACTTTTCTTCTACTTTAGAAGCACCAGAAAGTTTTTCTCCTTTTTTATGGATTGTAAGACTTCCTACTGCTTCATCATTATACTGTTCAATGACAACAATAAATTTACCAGTTTCCTCCTCTACCTGGTGTACGGTATCAGAATCTACGGTAATGGTGATCGGCGCTTTCTTTGCCTCCTGGTAAGCTCCCCCGTCTGCAACTTCATTCAGCGGAACTTCCTTCCCGTCTTTTAAGAGGACATTTTCAAATCCTACCTGTACATAATTTTCCGGTGCTTCCACTTCTTCAATCCGGTAAGTGCCACATTTTAACTGCTCCGGTGTAATCAGGTATCCCTCTTCGTTGGTCCTGAACACAGATACCACTTCTTTTTTTGGATATCTTACGATCATTTCCACATATTTTTCTGCTTCCACATCATAAATCTTATAAGCTGCACTGTTATCCAGCACCGGCTTCTGCGTCTGGGCATCTTTTTTCACAATCTTGAAGTAATACTGCAAAGGACGGTCATCAAACACACGCCATACCTGGGGTTCCCGGCTGTCTTCCGAAATCTGTACAATAAATGGACGAATCCCTTTTAAATTTTCCGGAACCGTAGACTCAAACACCACATAGGTTCCATAAGGAAGTTCTGGACTCTTTAAATATCCTTTCTTATCCGTAAACAGCTCTGGTACCGTAATCTTTTTACCATTCTCCCAATAAGAAGCTGTTTCGTCTTTGCTGTAATCATAGGTGATAAAATCTTCCGGGGTATAATAAGAACCATTTCCCGGCTTCAAACTTCCGTCTTTTACACCAGACAGCTCACTGATGAGGAATACCTTAAATCCAGCTCCTTCTACCAGTTCTGTTTCTGTCTGCTCCCCGTCTTCTGAGATCTTGATAAGCTGAAAGGCCTGTTTCTTTACAGTTTCCTTTACAGTCACCTCCCGGTGTACAATCTGTACTTCCTGTCCCTCATACGAAACCTCTACGGGATACTCTGTTTCATCTAACAGATACCCTTCTGCCGGCTCTATTTCTTTTACGAAATAATTTCCAAGATACAGGTTTTTGAAATCTACGGTTCCTTCACTGGAAATCGTACCCTGCGCTACAAGTTCCCCTTTTTTATGGACAATCCCATCTTTCTTATTTGGGTGTTCAATATCTTGTGCAGCATATAATCCGTATTTTGCCCCTACTAAGGTTGCGTCACCCTGGGAAATAAATCCCTGGGAATCCTGGTCAATCTTACTTACATGAACTTCTCCCCGTACTTCCTCATTTTTAAAATCATGGGAAAAAGTATATGTGTAGGTGCTGTCGTCTTTATATTCATAGAAGAAACGATACACCTCATCTGTCATATAGTACTTATCCGGTGCCTGGATTTCCTTTACACTGTAATGGAAATTCAAAGGAATATCTGCATGGAACACAGCCATTCCTTCCCTGTCGGAAACAGCACGTTCCACCAGGCTTCCTTTTTCTACAAGGACCTTTCCGTCTGCTGCTGTCAGGTCTTCTTCTACATACAAGCCAAACGTCGCACCTTCCAGGGTAACATCATCATGTTTCGATTTTTTCACTACATTTACGGAAATCTCCGGTCTTGCATTGGTAAAAACGGTTTCCCCCTGGGATAGCTCTACATTCTGTCCTGCATAGGACAAGGTTACAAACTGGGTACGTTCCTGTTCTGTTTTCCCAATCACCAGATTTTCCGGTGCTTTCTGTTCTACAACCTTATATTTTCCAAGATACAATTCTTTGGAAACAGCGCTTCCATCTTCCCCTGTTGTCAGACTTTCTACCAAATCCCCTGCTTTATGCACCTTCGTCACTTTATCCTGGCTGTAAATATCCTCTGCCGCATAAATGTTATATTCTGCCCCTGCAAAGTCCGCATTTCCATATACAAAAGTCAGGTTTCCCTCTTCTCCGGTTACTCCGGTCAGAACCTCACCTTTTTTACGGATTGTGATTTTTCCTTTCTGTTCCTCATTCGTCACTGCAACAGAAGTTGTTTTTCCTGTTTCCAGCTTCACGTTAAAAGACTCTGTATTCAGCTTATATCCTTCTGGAACAGAAATTTCTTTTAAATATACCGTATCCTGGGTTTTCGGAAGTTCCACCTCAGAAGTACCATTGCTGTCTGTGGCCGGCATCTGTACAAGAAGGTTTTTACATGCACTGTCTGAATAAATACCAAAAACAGCGCCGGACAGATTTACTTTACTGTTCTTATCTTTTTTTGTTACCTTTACCCTTGCCAGGTCTAGCCACTTCACCGTAAATTCCACAGAAGCACTTTCTTCTTCAAAAAATGCCCCATACCCAATATCCTGAGAACCAGAACCCGTAGACAATACTAAGGTCTTCCACTGAGTTCCCATTTGTCCTTTCAGCTTACCACTGTTCCATGTACCAGTTACAGTTTTGGGAGCACTGAAATAGAATGTGGTATTTCCATTGATCTTTACGGTTCCTGTCTGTTTTGTACTTCCACTGTGATAAGTCACATTCTCTGGCATTTTTAAAGTAATATAGTTTCTATGGTCACCTTTTAAAGTAAATTCTCCGGTACGCTGTTCCTTTCCACTTTCATAACCCTTTGCTTCCTTTGGGGACAACGTGATTGCTGCTGTCGGAGGTGCTTCCAGGCTGTAAATATGCTGGATATATCCCCACACACCGCTTGCCTTAATATCTTCAAAGGTACAGCCATAAAAACCGTCCATGCCACAATAAGAATAAGCGGCAGCTAAATGCGTAAAAATATACTTTGTCTTCCAGTCAAAAGAGGGCATATACTCCCCAGTAATGTCCCCGGGACCGCCATATCCATAATAAAGGACTTTCTGTAATTCCGGGTTGCTTTCAAATTCATTGGCTACATAATCCGAGGTCGGCGGGGAAGCCTTCATAGACTCCAGACAATATGCCACATGGCCATTTACGGTGAAATAGGAAGTAGAATAGTTCCCCACGTTAGAAGGGTATGGGATTTTCTCTCCCTGTACCAGATGTACATTGCTTCCTTTTTGCTGCTCCATTGCTGCCGGAACAACCGATAAGAACATTCCCTTATCCTCTTTTGGTGTCAGATCAATCAACTCTGCCCCTGCATCTGGCATTTCCGGTTCTTCCGTCAGTACCTCCGGTATCTCCGGGTCAGGGTCCGCCTCACCGTCCTCACCGGAGCCATCTTCGGTATGCTGGCTTACTTCTCCCTGGGGTTCCTGTGTACTGTTTTCCCTTGCTTCTACCACAATTCTTCTCATAATCTGATAGGAAGGGTTTCCGCTTAACGGATCAACACGATAAAATGCCTGGTAAGAACCTGGGGTATTGAAATCAAAAGAATTGCCGGAGTCCCCTTCTGCTTTCAGAAACGTTACCTTTACTTTTTCATCATTTTTCTGAAAACCCCTGTAATCTGTTTCCAGGTCAAAGGACTCTCCTGCTTTTATGGTAAGATCCTCTGCATACACCAGTTCTTCTTCTGTTAGTTGCTCCTTTACCTCTTCCAACTCCGGTAATGTTTCTGAAGCAGCCTCCTCCTGTTTTACTTCCTGTATCTGTGCATGTTCCTCAGACTGTTCAGAAGCCAGTGCGGTGATCCCTGTATTGAGTAACGTAGAACAACTAAGAAGAAGTGCCAGCGTCCCAGCCAGCAGCCTTTTCTTTTTTCCTTTCATCATAGCTTTGCTCCTTTTCATTTTTTCGTCAAAAAAAGCAGGCCACACAAGCCTGCTTTCCATTTTCTATCTTCTTTTTTCTATCTTTTGTATACGGTCTGTCCCGTATCCAATGCACCCGTCAATCCCCTTTCTATTCCCTGCTTCCTGCATGGAACACTGCCAAAACAAGCTGCAGAACCAGCAGAAACAAACATATCACCAGTTTCCCTGTCAGATACAGCAGTTTCCCCACTGCAATGAAAATCCCTTTTACAACTTCCCATACACTTCTTCCTACTGCCATATCTTTTTCCTCCTTATTCTTCAAATGCCCCATAAAATTCCGCAAACCGTAAATCTTTTTCCATACAGGCTTCTTCCTTTTCCCTGTTCTCTGCTATCGTTCCACCGTCAGAAAGTTCTCCCTGAACGGTCTTTTCCAGCACACCCCGCTTCTCAAAGGCTTCTTCCTGTGCCTTTGAAACCGCTTCTTTTACGATTTTACAAAATTGTTCTTTCTGGTTCTCCAGAAGGGTATTTAATAGTTTCATCTGCTGTACATCTTCTTCCTGCTGCAGGTATTTTGCAAAATAAACGATTGCTTCTGCTATGAAATCGTCTTTCGTCTTGAAAATATCTTTGTTATACTCCTTCAGATATCGGTATGCCTGATGATGTACCGGCCTGTTTTTATACAGCCGCAGTGAAGTAGTATATACTTTTTCCGTATCCATAAGCATTCACTTCCTATCATGCCGTCCGCATTTTCCTCTGTTTTGCCCGGATAATACTTTTCACTGCTTCTTCACAGCCCCTTGCATTGGCATGTATATCCGTCACAAACTGTACATCTTTTCCCTCATTAGCTCCAAAATGCTCCACAATGGAAGAACCACCTCCCATGAATACCATTTTGGTCAGGTCCAGATTATAATGATTTGCCTGTATGATACCATAAATTTCCTCTGCATAGGATTTCAAACAGTTTATAATCACTTCCTGATACTGCTTCGGGCAGTCATAGCTTCCTGTCCTCATAAATGCTTCTGTAATGTATGCCGGTACCCCTGCCCCTGTTTTTGCAATGGCTTCCTCATTGACTTTTCCGATACAATACAAAGCTGCCTTATCCGAAATCGAATACTTCCCGTCCGGCATTCCGTCAACAAACTCTACCAGGTCGGTAGTCCCTCCACCAATATCTACTAAAAGGCAATAACCGGGAACCGCTTCTAAAAGCGTATGGATCACCACATGCCCCTGCATAAAAACAAACACATTTTCCAAAGACACATGATAATGTACTCCTTCATAGCGGAAATGCAGTTCCTTTGTCTTTAACAGATATTTCTTAAAATTTTCTTTCTGCTGCTGAAATCTTCTGGGTGGCAGGGCAGCTCCCATTTTTACGGAAGCGTCTGTCAGTCCCCGGCAGCGCATTTCCTGCGCCAGTGCTGCAAGGGTAAGAAGATAATAGTTTTCATTCTCTGTCTTATCTACGCATTCCTTTTCCGGTACTTTCCCACCCACATAATAAAACTGGTTCTGGTATTCCAGAATGTGTTCCAGGCTGTCCGGCCTTGCCTGCAAAGGCTGGATTGCTGCTGAAAATACAGTATTTGCAGTTTTCATGTTACGGTTTCCATGATCAATTCCAATAATCATTTTAGTTTCCACGTTCTTATCCTCCTGAAAGTTATAGTTTGTATTTTATCTTGTTCTCTTTGGTTCTTGACCTGCTTCTTTCTTTTCTTTGTTTATCACAGGAAGTTTGTCAAACAGTTCCCCCATCACCGCTTCCATTTCCTGAAACTTCATTTCATCTGGCATACACAGAAAAACAATCACTGCATCCGTCTGACGTTCCCCGTTCTCTCTCCGGTAAAGTTCTGTATAGGAACCCCAACAACCGTCCTCACCTGCACAAAACTTTTTTGTCTTCTCATTTACTTTTATGAGATATTCTTCGGTATCAACAAAGATTTTCCGAATGGATACTTTTTGTAAGTCGTATTTCATGCTGTCCATATAAACCGGCATGTGTTCCTCTGGGGCAAAATAGACATACATTGTGCAATAGGTCTCTCCTTCCGTCCCCATCTCCTGTAAAACAATCCCGGCTTCAAATATTTCCGGTGGAGCATAATCTACTACAAAATCCGAATCCTTTTCCTGTGAAGATTTTTCAAAATGCTCTGAATCTCCAACCAGAAAATGTTTGGGGCACTGAATACGAAACCTTTCTTCCCTCATTCTGTATATTCCTCCATAATCTCACTAATATCTTTTTGAAATAGCCGCTGAAGCAGGACAACTACATAGACATTTGGCTTTTGCTGTCCGTATTCAATCCTCTGATACGTCCGAAGACTGATACCCAAGACAGCCGCAAGTTCTCTCTGTGTATATCCATGAGCTGTCCTGAATTTTCTTAATTTTGTTACTTTCTATCACGCTCCTTACGTCTGAGGGATAGCTTCCTGATAAGCAAACAGATTGGATATATAGCTGTTTGCTGTCAATGTGGCATTGTATAAAGCGGTAAGCAGCACTGCCCGGATATTATTAGCTTTCCTTGTACACTGCTTAATTGAGTCTATCACATACTCTACGGTAAACTTATCCAGCTTTTTATACATTCCCTGTACAATGCCAAGAGGTCGTTCTTCCTGATTTACCCTTATGGTCTTTGCATTGGACGTCAAAACATCTACTGCAAGCCCTACAATCTCATTGAGCAGTTTTCTGTCAAAAGGTCTGTCTATCCATATCGCATCATAATCAATCTGATCTTTGAACTGTTCTTCTGCTGCCTGATAGGATAAGATAGGATTATCTCTATACCCATTCACTATTTCTGTTGTATTCTTTTGGGTACTTTCTGCTGTAGTCTTTGTAGTAATCTCTGTATTTGTATGCCCGCTATCAGTCTGAGGTCCCTCTTTGGGTATCCAGAGCTCTGTTTCCCTGTCAAGGTATGCTCCCTCTTTGAATGGTGATACCCTCTCCCTTTGGAAAGGGACAGCCCTCTCTTCTACAAAATGTATCTCTTCCTCTATGGCTGTATGGGAACTGATTTTCTCTGCTTTGGATTTCCCTTTGCCTTTTTCAAAAGAAACCGGATCTGCTCCTGTTTCTTCTGGATAAGTCAATTCTTTTAACCGGTCTACGATCAATTCCAGATACAGAACATTATTTACAACAATCCCATTCATGGAAATGGTTCTAAATACCCGTTTTACCACACCCAGCTTCTCTAAAAATACCACTGCATTTGTCGCTTCTTTTTTAGAAATCCCAAACTGTTCGCTGATCTGCTGGTAACTTCTCTGAAGAAGGTCTGACTTAAATTTCTTTCTTACCCCAATAACCTGTCCGGTTCCTTCATCTCTGATTTCTGTAGGCTTATACCAGTACACAATATCTGCCAGTATAATAATAGCTGTTAGATTTGGCTTTCCACTTTCTCTGATGATTGTCCGATACCACACCTGCGGAATGATATTTCCAGATATATTCAGTTTTGCATTTTCATCTACGATTTCATTTCCAGTGCTATAGATACCTCCATTCATTCGTTTATTCCTCACTTCCCTGCTTCTTTTCTTTTTCAAACAAAGCACTTATTTCTTCATCTGCTCTTTTGCCTGCCACCAGGCACGCATACCAGGAACTAAGGAAAATAGCTGTTACAACAATCATAATCACTTTTATCATCGCTCCGTCCTCCCAAGAAAAAAGGACCAAGCCAGCTAACAGAATCTTTTAACTAACCTAGTCCTTAACATATTTTTTTACAATGTATTGCAACCGAATGGTTTTTCACAAACTTGACCGCCTGTGAGAATGGATATAATTTTGACAGGACCAGTAGCAATAGGTTTCTATCTTTAAGAGCCCCTGCCTTCTCATTTCTACTATGAGAAATTCATTCCCGGTCTATGAATTTTCTACCCTTTATGGTATAATAGAAAAAAGACTAAATTGGCGTGAGCCCTTATTTTATAAGGAATCTGCTAACTTAGTCTTATTTTAACATGACCACCAGAACCCGAAGTTCCTACCACTGCTACAAATTCTCCCTGCTCAACAGAAAAATTTACACCATCTAAAGCACGAGTTATATTAGGTTCTGTGCCATAATATTTTTTTAAATCCTTTGTCTGTAAAATTGTCATAATCACTACTTCCTTTCTTTGTTTGATGAGTATATGGTAAAGGTCAAATGTTGCAGAAATGTCCTAAAATTCTTTTTTTCTAAAATATTTTTCAAAAAAGGCAGTCTGAGTAAACAGACCGCCGCTTCATTATCTTTGAGGAAGAAATATAGAGAAAGTTGAGCCTTTTCTCACCTCTGATTCAACTGTAATATAGCCACCTTGCATAGTGATAATCTCACGTGCAAGGTATAATCCTATTCCAATCCCATCCACATCATGTACAGCTTCTTCCCGATAAAATCGTTTGAAAATTGTTGCCTGGACACTTTCCGGAATGCCTCTTCCCGTATCCGTTACGGCAATTTCCAAATACATCTCCCAGTCCTGTACTGTTACGTGAATGTCACCGCCTTCCGGAGTATATTTTACTGCATTGTCTAAAAGATTAAACAATGCTTCTGAGGTCCAGCGGCTGTCATGTGCAACCGTTAAATTTTCAGGACAATTTACGGATAAATGAAGATGCTTTCTTTCCATAGGAGCAAGAACCCCATTTATCGCATCTACAAGTGTATCCGCAATGGCTGTTTCTTTCTTTTCCAAGGTAATCACACCAGTTTCCAATCGTGATGTTTTCACCATTCCCTGAATCAAAAAGTCCAATTTATCTAACTGACTGGCAGTAGCATGTAAAAATTCCTTACGTGTCTCATCAGTAATTCTTCTGGTCAACATCGTGTCATTGAGCATTTTTAGATTTGCTATCGGTGTTTTGGTCTGATGCGAAATATCAGATACCAAAGACTGTAATTCTGCTTTTTCTTCTTCTACTTTATGCCGGGTTTCCTGCATTACATGATACAATCTTTCCAGACGATGGCTGATGCGTGCTAACAGTGTTTCTGCTTCATAATTTATTTGCGGACGAACGGTACTGTCCATCATTTCATCTAATGTTCGGCATAGTCCATCTGTAAATACCGATAGTTTCTTCTGGAAATAATGCAAAAAGACTGCACCCCATAGAAACAGAAGGATCATCACGCTGAAACCACCAAGTATCATCCTTATATCTTTTGTGAAGGCATAAAGGATGAACAACAAAAGAATCGATGTCATCGAAGCACCTCCAACGATCAGCCGCAGAAAAGCTCTAGTGGATAAATTCTGTAATTTCATCGTGATTCACCGCCTATCCATTGATACCCCATTCCATAAGCAGTTTTAATATATTTTCGCTCATCTGTTTCAATCTTTTTGCGAATCCGGCTGATGATGGTAGTAAGCGTATGCTCATCTACAAAATCCCCATCAATATCCCACAGTTTCTCAATCAGTTGCCGCTTTGTTAATATAATGTGCGGATTTTTTACAAATAAAAATAAGGTACGGTATTCTTTTGGTGTAAAATCTATCACTTTTCCTTCCAAAACCGCACTCTGCTCGGAAAAGTCAATTTTCAAAACTTCATCCTCAAATACATCATGCTTTGGTGTCCGCAATTCCATATTTGCAAAAACAGCTGCTACCTTTTTGCAGAGAACCATCACCGAAAATGGTTTTGTAATATAATCTGTGCATCCGGCTTCATAGCCTTTCAGCATATCGCCTTCTTTATCATTTGCTGTGATAAACATAATATAGGTATGCTGCCCTCTTCCTCTGATTTCATCACATAAATGCAGACCGTTCCCATCCGGCAGATTAATATCCAACAGAGCGATATCAAATTCACTCTCTTTCAATCGTTCTACTGCATCCAGAAAACTGTATGCAGAAGTTACTTCATAACCATCCGCAGTAAGATTATAAGCCAGTGTTTTATTTAGTACTTTATCATCTTCTACAATTAAAATTTTCCTCAATCCAGATTCTTCCTTTCCCATCTTCTAAACTTATCGCTATTTTAAACCTCAAATGTTGCAGAAATGTCCTAAATACAGTTTTTCTGATAATATCATTTCAAAACATAGATTGATTATATCCTATTTTCTTTCAGGAAAAAATGTTTTCCATAAAAAAATGCTTTTGCCAAAATGTTCCACACTTTTCAGCAAAAGCATTTTTCTCTTATTCCATTGCCCGCATTTGTTCAATCAGGGATTGTTTTTTCTGCCTGCGGATTGTCCAAACAGACAAAATGAACTCTACTGTCACAAGTACTACTACATATACTCCCATCTGCAACCATGGAAATTCGTAAGGAAGGATTTGTCCAGCGTAAGCACTGATACTAAATTTTCTCCATACCAGAAGAGTAATTGGTAGCCCAATGGCAAGCATAAGCAAAATACTGCTAACTACATACCCCATTCCTTCCCATACAGCCATTTGTGTCAATTGTTTTGGAGCTAACCCAACCGAACGCAGCACGCTATTTTCTTGTCTCCGCGAATATTGATTGGAAAGTGTTGTATTGATAAGGTTAATCACACCAAACAAAAAGATGAACCATGAAATCACCTGCATTATGCCATATGCTACATTCATATACCCATAACTATCTACCTTATCCTCAAAGGTATCTAAACCAATATCGGTATGTGAAACAACAAGATTCTCCAAAGCCTTTCCCACTTTTTCCGATTTATCCGGATCACAGACAATATCCCAAGAGTAATCAAAATTAGTTACATCTGGTATTAACTCCTGAAACAGTTTTTCCGGCAAAAACATCATTGGTCCATCCACTCCGATTGGACCATGTCCACTGGCAAAGATAGTTTTTTTTCCATCAAAAAAACCTGATATGGTTACAGGAATCGTTTTCTCTCCCAATGAAAGTTCTATGGTTTCCCCCACTTTTTCTTTTCCATCAAAATCACGATAATTGTCTTTCAATAAAATACCATTGTCGCCAGGCATACTCCCTTCTAAAACAGTTTGTACCAGAAGTTCCCTATTTTCTCTAGTGATCATGTCGCAAGTACCATGAGCAGTAATTCCATGGAAAGTGGCTTCAAAACCTGCTGATTTCCTTGTGACCAGAATCTCTTCCACTCCATCAATATCCTGGATTTCCTGTTTCAATTCTTCATTCAATGGATTTCCCTGTTTGAGAAGATCAATATGTTCCTTATCCGAATCCATATAAATCTTATAATCCCCATTTTTAAAGTGCTGTCTTGCCAGTTTTTCCGGCGATTGCAGAATCAGCAAAGAACTAACAGCTAAAAGCAGAATCCCGCCCAAACTTAGAGAAAACACAATACTGACTGTTTTTTTCCAATCCCTACGAAAGTTCAGCATTCCGAGAGAACAAGGACTAATCTTTTTTCTCTTTGTTCGGTTCTTTATCTTCTTCTGAGGCGAAGTAAAACGAACTGCTTCAACCGGTGAAATATTTGCGGCTAATTTCACTGGCTTTCGGATAGACAGACAAATCATTGTCTAGCAGATCAATACTGTACATCCAATCACTAAAAGATAGCCTAAAAGAGAAAAACCTCTAGGAAACAACAAGAGTGTTACTCCTAAACCAAGCAAAATCCCGATAGACAACCCCTTCCACCCCAGAGAATGTCCTTCTTTTTTTACAATACGCATAATTTGCTTTTTGGTAGCACCAATAGTCCGAAGCTGTCCATAACTTTTTATTTTATCAATAATGGAGATGCGGAAAATACTTTGGATTACAACACATCCGCCTACCAAAACAATACCGGCAAAAGCCATAAGCAGCAAAACATTCTCCATGGAAATGTCTCCGTCAATATAACGGAAATAAGCATCCTGAAATCCGACTCCAGGTATCTGTAACTCCTCTTTGATCTTCTGAACATAAGATTTAATAAGTTCTCCGTCTAACTGATCTACATTTTTCAGATGTACATAGGCAAAGAATCCGTCAGGTTCATACTTCTTACACTGTTCCAGCATTTCTTTTGAGATAAGAAAAGAGTACATATTTTGTTTTTCTTGCCCTGTTGTATCTAAAATGCCTGAAATAGTATACTCCCCTGAAAAACTTTCCGTATCCAAGGTAACAGAATCACCTATATGGCAGTCTGGGGAGAATTTAGAAAGCCATTCTTTACTTACTACAATTTCATTTTTCTCTATCGGTAAATCTCCATCTGCCAATTTCATCTGGGAACGTGCCATATACAGGGTTTCTTTATCAGCATAAGCAAAGAAGCCATTAAATCCCTGTGTAGAAGATTCCTTCCCGTACATATAGTATTCTCCCACACGTGCAAAATTCGGTACCTGTTTTAACTCTTCTATATGTGCTTCATCAACCTGTACATAAGTGCCTCGTAAGTATCTATCACTTTCTTCTTTTCTGTTTGCATCAGTGAGACTCCAACCAAACCAGAAAGACTGATTAAAAAAGCGGCTAAAACTACTGATATGATTACCATGATATTTCTTCGTTTTTCGCTTTTTAAATTTCTCTTCGCCAGATTCTTGACAATTCCATTTGTATTATTTTCAAAAGGCCAAGTCATAGCCTGCCACCTCCTTACTCCACAATCTTTCCGTCCTCAATGCGGACAATCCGGTCTGCAAGCCGGGCGATCTCATTGTTATGTGTAATCATTACCACCGTCTGGTGAAACTCATAACTGGTCCGTTTGATCAATCCCATAACATCTGCACTGGTTTTCGAGTCGAGGTTCCCTGTAGGTTCATCGGCAAGCACGATTGCAGGTTTTGCAACTAATGCCCTTGCAATCGCAACTCTCTGCTGCTGTCCTCCTGAGAGGTTATTCGGCATATTCTTTAGTTTATCTTCCAGCGCCAGCATATGAACCACCTCATCCATAAATCCCTGATTTACCGTATCTCCATCCAGTTCTACCGGAAGGACAATATTCTCATAAACATTCAAAATCGGAACCAGATTATAATTTTGGAAAATGAAACCAATATTTCTTCTCCTGAAAATCGTCAGCTCCTCATCGTTTTTCTTTGCCAGTTCTTCTCCCCGTACAATAACTCTTCCGCTGGTAGGCGTGTCCAGACCTCCCATCATATGAAGCATCGTGGATTTTCCGGAACCCGAAGTGCCTACTACCGCTACAAATTCGCCTTCTTCCACTGAAAAATTCACACCATCCAGTGCCTTTGTAATATTCGGTTCCGTACCATAATATTTTCTTA
This sequence comes from Blautia wexlerae DSM 19850, assembly GCF_025148125.1. Classification (NCBI taxonomy): domain Bacteria; kingdom Bacillati; phylum Bacillota; class Clostridia; order Lachnospirales; family Lachnospiraceae; genus Blautia; species Blautia wexlerae. The sequence continues at coordinate 2,119,542 of NZ_CP102267.1, read as the reverse complement.
AATCGATTGTCTGTAAAATACTCATATTCTATAAGCTCCTTTCTGCCTTTCTTTGTGATGACTCTATTATAAAATACAAATGTCACAGAAATGTCCGAGAAAAGAACAAAATTCAAGGAATTTCAGCCTGAATTGTTACAAATCTCGGACATTTCACTTTTGGCTATTTATTTTTTGCAAGAACTCTTCGATATAGGATTCCGGGAGTTACCAGACTGACTGCCAATAACAACAGCAACATTCCTGCCATTTCTTGCATAGGATAATAGAATACAAAATAAGAAATCTTTGTTTTCATGTACCATCCAATCCCACCTATCAACAGCGTTCCCGTTGTTACCAGAAGAACACTCAGCAACAGCCAGGTAAACATTCCTTCCGCAAGGAACATCCGCTGCAACTGCTTTCTGGTCATTCCCACACAATTCATAATGGCACATTCTTTTTTCCGAAGTAACATATCCGTTACCCTTACATTTAAAAAATTCATAATCCCAATAAAGATCAGGCATCCACTAATTACCAGAAGCAACAGCCTGCTGGTCTGAATATACTCCTGTTCTTTTAATAAAAGGTCTGACCGACTCTCCATCTGGAATAAATTTAATTGCTCCGCATATCCGTTTTCAGACTGAAATTCCATATTTTCTGTTTGGATCATTCCCTTTAACCTGTTTTTGCAGCCGGATTCCTGTTCCTTTTCTACCGAAAAGCTCATTTCAAAGGTCTGTGGGGTCAGATTCTCTGACAGGTTTTCAAAGGTTTCTTCTGTTACAAGAAGAAGATTGGTATTTCTGCCATCCCAGCACAACTCTAATTCCGGAAATCCTTCCTTTGTAATATCCAGATACCCGCAATTTACCAGTGTCTCTGGAAGCAGGTCGGACATATCCGTTCCCACCGGAACCAGGTCATACACTTCTATCGGGGTTCCAAGCTGCTCCAATACCTGCTCTTCTGCATATTCTGATACTCTGTGGTCATGGAGAAGAATTGTTCCGTTTTCGTGTGCAAATGTTTCCCACTCTGCTGTTATCTCCTGCTCTTTCAAAAATTCCTGCAGTTTTTCTTTTTCAGAAGAAGAAATTTTTTGGATCACTGTCGGAACAGTTTCCCCGTCATTTAATAACTTGATGCTATCCCGACCTTGTTTCCCGATAATAGGGTAAAATCCCTGGATCTTTGTTTCATCCTGCAGGCTGTTTCCGGCAGTCTGCTTTATGTTCTCCAAGAATTCTTTCGGGAAAAAGACCATATTTTCTGTATCCGGGGAGGTTTCCATCAGTGTTCTGCAGGCTTCCTGTGTGATGCGGATTTGAAAATCAGGTTCTTTTATAAACTGGTTTTGCAGATCTACTCCCTTTACAATCACCGAAGATCCAAGTGCTAATCCACATCCTATAGTCAGAGAAATCATAGTGATAAAAAAAGCCTTTTTATTGTAAAACAGATATCTCCTGGCCAGATAAACTTCCGGCTTGTTTCCAAAGCTTTGGAAAACCGCTTTCTTTTTCTTTGTTTGTTTCTTCTCTGCAACATTCCCAGTTCCATAGTTCATACACTCCAGAGGACTCAGAACTTTGATTTTTTGCTTTACCAGAAGTATCACAACACCCAAAGTCATTGCCACTGGCAGGATGGCTATCAGAAAGAACACAGGCTGATAGAAAGAAATCCCCTCCAGTTCTTCTGCCTGTCCAAGATACAGTTTTTCAATGACAGAGGGCAGGATTCCAAGTACCACCAGACTGCCTATGGCAACGCCTGCAAGACTTCCCTTTAAGACAACTTCCAGTATCTGCCGGAACATCACTTGTATAATCTGATGCTGTTGTACCCCAATCACTTCCATCAGACCATATTGCTGTAAATCTTTTCCTAATGATAAATTCAAAATATTATAGATGAACAAAAACATACACAGCAGAATCAGAAAAGAAAATAGAGCTGCAAATCCATAGCTTCCCAGCATTCCTTCCACTGCCCGGTATGCAGCCGAATCCATGCTGACGATCCGCTGTCCTTCTTTCAACCGGATATCTTCCTGCAACTGTTGTTCCATCTGTATGCCACTGACAGAATCCTTTTCCGGTTTCAGCAGTATCCTGCAGGGATTCCATCCAGCTCCGCTTTCTTTCAGTTTCTTCTCAGACAAAAATGCAATGGAAGAACTTGCCCCCTGATTCTGATATTCTGTAAAATATCCGGAAAGCTGAAACGTCTGCTGTCCGGTTCCTTTTGTTTGGAAAAGGTCATTCCAATAAAAATCCAGCTTTAATTCCATTCCCACCTTTGGTTCTGAAATTCCCAGATACGCCAAGGTTTTGGTGGAAAGCATGATTTCATTTTCCTGTTTGGGATACGTTCCCACGATCTGTGTATAGGCCGGACAGAGCATAGTTTCAAATGCTGTTTCATCTGCCACAACACAGTCACAATATTTTATCATTTGATCGAATAGTTTTCCGGCAAATTTTTCTTTTCCCGTTTCTGCTATGTAGGAAAGCGTATGCAGCTGTCCTGCCATTTCTTCTGTACCATTTTCAAGATACGTTGACACTGTCATTCCATCTGTCCGGATATGTTTCTGGATGTCCACCTGGATCTTCCCATAGGCAAAACTTATCATACAGAAAATCGCTCCAACGGTAAGTGCAACTGCCAGAAACAAAAGGCGGTTTTTGTTCCGGTTCTGCTTTCGATAAGAATCCAAAAGCACTTTTTCTGCCGGACGGTGATAATCATAGTCTTTCATCTTCCACCACCCTTCCGTCTTTCATGCGGATGATCCGATCTGCCATGGCAGCGATTTTTTCATCATGGGTAACCACAAGCATGGTCTGCTGATATTGCCTGCTGATCTTTTTTAACAGTTCCATAACAGAGACGCTGGTTCTGGAATCCAGATTTCCCGTCAACTCATCCCCCAACAGAATGGTAGGATGGGCGTAGACAGCTCTGGCAATGGCAGCTCTTTGTTGTTGTCCTCCCGATAACTCATCCGGCATCTGAAAGAGCTTCTCTTCGATCCCCAGAGTTTTTGCCAAATGGAAAACCTCTTTTTCATCTACTGTCCTCTCCAGTAATTTTGCCGGAAGCACGATATTCTCAAACACATTCATAGCAGGAATCAGATTATATTTTTGAAAAACAACACCAATGTGCCATCTACGAAAAGATATCTGTTCTTCTAAAGATAATTGCGTCAAATTTACATCATGCACATAAACACATCCATGGGTTGGCTTTTCCAATCCGCTGATCAAATTTATCAGGGTTGACTTTCCGCTTCCGGAAGCACCAATGACTGCAATAAACTCTCCCTCTTTTATGGAAAAGGATACATCATCAACGGCTCTTATATAATTTTCTCCATTTTGATATTCTTTTGTAAGTGAAACTAATTTTACAGCTGCCATAGTATCCTCCATATATTTCTTTATCTCGGCAGAAAAATAGAAAATGCTGACCCCTTTCCAACCTGTGATTCCACCGTAACGTAGCCGCCCTGCTGTGTCACAATTTCCCTGGTCAGATAAAGACCGATCCCAACACCCGGCTGATTATGAATCTCTTCTTCCCGGTAAAACCTCTTGAAAATAGATGCCTGATTGCTCTCTGAAATTCCTTTTCCGGTATCGGATACTTTTATCTCCACATACATTTCCCATTGCGCTACAGACACATGGATGCTTCCTCCTGTCGGGGTATATTTTACCGCATTGTCCAACAGATTAAAAATCGCTTCTTCTGTCCACTTACTGTCATGGGACACACTCACATCCTCCGGACATTCCACTGATACATGGATCTTTTTTTGTTCTGCAGAATATAAGATTCCACTCATAGCTTGCGCTAAAGTATCATATATGAAATGATCTTCTTTTTCTAATTGAATCACCCCGGTTTCCAAACGGGAGGTTTTGACTAATGCCTGTATTAAAAAATCCAGCTTATTGATCTGGCCTCTTACACTTTTAAGAAACTCATTCCGCTCCTGTTCTTCCAGGGATTTTGTCAAAAGTGTATCTACAATCATTTTCATGTTGCTTACCGGAGTCCTGACCTGATGGGAAATATCTGACACCAAGGACTGTAATTCCTGCCTTTCTGCTTCTACCTTCCGGTTACTTTCCTGCAGGATATTATACAGACGCACCAGACGATGATGGATACGGGCAAAAATCGTCTCCCTGTCTGATACATTTTCAGGCTCTTGACTACGGTTCATCATGTCGTCAAGGATCTGGCACAATTCAGAAGTAAAATTTGACAATCTCATCCCCAACAGTTGTACCATAAAAAGCATCCACAGTGTTGCACAGACTATTAATGCCAGACCAACCCATAACACTACGATATGTTTTGTCAGAAAGAATGAGACCAATATGATTGCTGTCATTGAAAGTGCCATTCCAGAAGTCAGCCAAAAAAACATCTTTTTTACAGAGATTTTCTTTCCTATCATGCTGGTTCACCTCCGGTCCATTTGTATCCCATGCCATACACCGTTTTGATATATACTGTTCCATTTGTTTCAATCTTTCCCCGGATGCGGCTTAACGTTGTCGTCAACGTATGCTCGTCCACATAATTCTCTGTGCAGTCCCATATTTTTTCCAACAACTGCTTTCTTGTTAATACACGATTGCGGTTCTGGCAGAACAGGTTCAGCATCCGAAATTCCAAGGTAGATAAGGTTAATGGTTTCCCGTTTAGCATAGCCGTCTGCTCTGCAAAATTTAAAAACAGCCTGCCATCATCAAAGACATCCTGTATAGATACATGATGCCGCATCATACGCAGTACATTTTCTACTTTTCTCTGTAGAAAATTGATTGAAAAAGGTTTTGTAATATAATCTACTGCTCCAAGTTCATATCCCCGGATCTCATCACTTTCCCTATCATTAGCAGTCAGAAAAATTACAATGGTATCACAATATTTTTCCCGGATTGTTTTTGCAATCGCATATCCATTTCCATCCGGAAGGTTAATATCCAATAGGACCAAATCAAACTGCTGGCTTTTTAGTACTTCCATGGCTTCTTTTACCGTTTCCACAGAAACAATCCCATAGGATTCTGACTGTAAGTTGTAAACTAACATTTTATTCAAAAGTTCATCATCTTCTACAATTAAAATTTGTTTCATTCTTTTCATCCTTTACGACAATTTTGCTATAGTTTTAATTCTTATTTTACAACAGAAATGTCCTAGAAATGTTACATATCGAAAAAATTATGATTTTCTTTTTGAAATCTTAAAATCTTTTGTAACGCAAAAAAGAAGATGCATGTCACCACACACCTTCTCATCACTTACTAAGATCACTTTATACCGCTTGCTTAAAATTTAGAACCAATTAATTTTTTCTTCTCTAAATTGAGGCATATCACTCCTTTGGTACGGATTATAGTTATGAAGATTACAACCAAATTCCTTCAAGGATTGGATTTTATTCTCTAACGTCCATTCAATTAAAGAGATTCCATCAAATTCTTCTATATCTCCATTATCCATCACATTTTTAAAATACCATTCTACTACTGTCTGATTTTCTTTGTGAAAAAACTGTTTAATATCCCATGCAATCACGCTTCCTCTCGTATTCCATTCCTGAAACCAATGTTTTACTATTTCACGATTGCGATAACATGGTCCCCAACTTTCTGTATAAATCACGTTTTCTGCAAAAATATCATCAATTCCCAAATCCTTCTTTTCCAGCCACATGGAAAACCATAATCGGATCATTTTTTCTCTCTCATCCATATATAGAATACCTCCAACGTCAAATTCATTACTGAACCTCTACATTCTTATCCGCCTGTTTCAATTTAACATCATTCACATCTATAAAAATTACTGAGAATCTTTCTTAATTCAACCGGATTATCTTTATTTATTTCATGACCGGCGTGAGGAATAATCTTTAATTCTGCATGATTGATCTGCTGTTTCAATTCTATGGTAGCAGACATATTTACCTTATCCTTTTCGCCACATAACACAAGTACCCTGCAATTTATTTTTTCTAAATCTTTTTGAAAATCTAAATCCATCATGGATTTGGATAGACTGATAAAATCTTTTTTTCCAAATCCCATTTTGCGAAAACTCCTGTTTGGCATAAGGTGAAATATCATATTCTGAAATTTCAATAACCGCTTCGGCATGATATATTGCGTACCAATTAATACCAGAGAGGCTACTTTCTCTGCATGTTCCAATGCATAATGTAAAGTAAGGATTCCCCCCAATGAAAGACCGCATAAATGCAGAGGTCCTTCTTGCTGTTCACAATAACTCTCCAGTGCATGATATAAATTCAAATAGCTAGCTTCTTTTCCTGAAAGCCAATCAGATAAATTAGGACAGTCAACATCCACCCCCAAATCTAATCTCTTAATTGTAGTTTCCCAATCTGAAGGCACTTGTCCAAGTCCATGCAAAAATATGTATTTCATTTAATTTTTCCTCTTTCAATTTTAATCTTGTAAGATTTAGAAAATGGACTGTCCATGCCGCAGCACTAAACATTCCCTTCTCATGGTTGCTTTTTCCGTTGTCTGCCAACCTCCCGCACCTACGTCTGGAAAATAACAGGTTTTTCCGTTGCCTGACAACCTCCGACACCTTCGTTCGGAAAACGTATCAGATTTTAGGTGGCACCCTACCGCTGATGCATAGCCTTTCTAATTACATTCTATGCAAAAAATGTGAGAAATGCAATAACCCTTTTATATGATGTTACGCTTCTACATTTTTTACATCATTCTGTCTACACTTCACCCATCGCATCACTTATACTATATTTTCCTGTCTATCAAATAAAATTAAGAATTACTATACATGGAAAATCGGATTTCAATAAGCAAAATATTTTCTTTGTAACAGACATTTTCAATTTTACCATTGATTTTTTTCAGTAATTCTTTTACAATATACAATCCCAAACCGGAACCACCTTTGGTGCGTGACTTATCAGCGGTATAAAACTTGCTGAATAATAAATTTATATCCATCTCATCAAGGGATTGCGTTGAATTTTTAATCATGAACACGCCTTCCTGGTTAATGGATACTTCAATATAGTTATCAGCATAACGGATTGCATTTGTAATTAAATTTTCGATAATACGTTTACAGACAAGATTATTGCCATATATCCACACCGGAGATTTTTCTGTTTGAATAATCGGCTGGATTTCCCCAAATTCATAATACTTTTCAATTAAGCAATCTGTAACAATTCTATTTATATCAACCTTCTCACATTCAACATCAAACTGCTCATTTTCTACCACAGATAAATCATAAAATTCTTGCACCAGATCTGTGAGATAATCTGTTTTTGCTTTAATGATTTCAATATATTGGTCTTGCTCCTGTTTATCTTCACATTCTTGTAAAAGTGTAAGATAACCCTGTATAGATGTTAATGGGGTTCTTAGATCATGGCTTATATTAGATATAGATTGCTTTAACTGTTCTTCTTCTTGCCTAATTTGAACTTGCAGTTTCTTATGCAGGGTATCTTTTTGATTGATCGCATAAGCTAACTCCTCAATATCTCTATTTGATAAAGATACTCTTATTTTTCGTTTTTCCTTTATCTGCTTATTTATATTGCGAATTGTTCTAGTAATAGAAAAAAGGGAACATGCTAATATGAATATAAAACAAATCAATAAAAAATAGAGCATATCCGCATTTCCCCTTTCTGTTGTATTTAGCGTATTTCTTGTTTTCTCAATATCAATGCTGACACCAGGAATGTAATAATTACAGTTCCTACAAAATAAAGTAAGATATTGATTTCTAAATGATTTATCATATTATAAGAACACGTATTCATCCAATAATACATCGGATTGATTTTTAAGTACGTTAGAACTCTCCACGATTGAGCAGACATATTATCCCATGTCATCATATAAATAAGAGGTCCGCTAAAAGTAAATAACGACATAGTTCCTACCACAATAGCTGTATGCTTAAATATCACACACAGCATGAGTGTAATACCGATAAAGGCTCCCATAACCATGCAATTTAGCCCTGCAATTTTCAACATTGGAAGTAATTGTATCGGAACATTGTATTTTGTACATTCAATTATAAAGGCAACCATAATAAATGAAAAATATAAAATGATGCTAGTAACCGTAATCACGATATACTTTGCAATAAAGAATTTTAGTCGGCTTTGTCCACTTGCAATCGCAATTTTAATCGTTGAATCTGTATATTCTCTGGAAAAGAAAACAACAGAAAATATAAGAACAATCAGCCAGAAAAATACCGTATAAGACGTGGCAGTCCTTATAATTTCTTCAATCATTGGATGTACCTGATCACTATATGCACGAGCAAGAAATCCTACGGTTTCTCCTATCTTCCATGTTTCATCTACGCTGGAACTAGATGCTACAAATTGTTGCTGACCTCCTATGGAAAAGATCCCAAAAACAGCTAAAATCAATGCAAATGTTAGATATAGCGCCTTTGTATGAAATAATTTATAAAATTCTGCCCGTATTTGATTATACATTTTTTCTACCCCCTATTAGATTTTCAAAGTATGTTTCCAAATCTTCTCCCTGAACAGAGATTTCATCAATGATGATTTCATTGTCGGTTAGTAATTTGGAAATCATTCTTACATTATCTAAACAATCATAAATCCGAATAGAATTGTCTGGATAAACGGAATAGTTTTTAATATTAGCTTTTTGCTCTAATATGAGAGTGGTTTTCTGTATATTATCTGTTTTCAAACAAATATGCCGTTTACATTCTTCATTCAATTTTTGAGCAGAAATTTGTTTCAAAAGCTCTCCCTTATGAAGAAAGCCATAACAAGTGGCGAGCTGATGCAATTCGCTTAATATATGGCTGGATATTAAAATGGTGGTTTCTCGTTCTTTCACTAATTTTTTAAGAAGTCCCCTTAATTCGATAATTCCCGTAGGATCAAGTCCGTTGACAGGTTCATCCAATATTAAAAATTCTGGCTCACCTAATAATGCAACGCCCAGTGCAAGCCGTTGTTTCATCCCTAATGAAAAATTCGCTACTCTTTTTTTACCTGCGTTCGATAAGCCAATCAATTCTAAAGTATCAGCAATGCAGTTTTTATTCGGAATACCTCTCTGTATTCTTTGCACTTCCAAATTTTGTGAAGCAGTCATATCTTTATATAGTGCCGGCATTTCAATCGTACACCCGATTTTTGATCGTTCATATTGAAGATTATCATTATGCCCAAATAGAATAATTTCTCCTTCACTTTTAAAATTAAGACCTGTCAATAATCTGATTAGCGTTGTTTTTCCTGCTCCATTTTCACCCACAAGTCCATATATTTCGCCTTTTGGAATAGTTAAGTTTACATTTTTTAAAGCATAGAAATCTTTATATTTTTTGCTCAGGTTTTTTGTTTCGCATATAAATTTTGTCATCCTAAACAACTCCTTTCCATGCCACTATATATGATAACTCTAAAGAAAATCTAAAGATTATTTCATTTTATATCCAATCCCCCAAATAGTTTGTATATAATCTTCATTTGTAATTGATTTAATTTTCTTACGAATATGACTAATATGGGTATTGATTGTATCGTCATCATAAGCATAAGGTTCATTCCAAATAGATTCATATAAATTTTGTTTTGAAAATATTTTCTGAGGATATTGCAGTAGCAATTTTAAAATGCTCAATTCTGTTGATGTAAATGGTACTAATACTCCGTTTATATAAACCAAAGAGTTATTGATCTTTATATCTTTGTATACCAAAGTATTATTATTTTGATAAGGATTATCGACAGTCCGTTTTAAATTTGCCTCAATACGTGCAAGAAGCTCATACAAATCGAACGGTTTTGTCATATAGTCATCTGCACCCATTTTTAATAATTCTATTTTTGTCTGAACCATTGTTTTTGCTGATACAACAATAACAGGAGCGTTTGTGAATTTTCGCAATTTCTGTAATACATCATCCCCATTCAGCCCTGGCAACATAATGTCAAGTATTATCAAGTCCGGAACAAAAGATTTGCATAAATGTATTCCTTCTATACCATTTAAAGCATATTGAACACTATATTTGTTATTTTCCAAGAATTTTTTAATCATATTGCAAATGGCTATATCATCTTCAATAATAATGATTTTATTCATACTGTTTCATCTCCTAATGAGCATTGTTGCTTGGATGAGGCACAAGAGTTCTGTATATCTAAGCTCTCCAAATACCCCTCTCCCCAACTGCACATTGCTTCCAATACAGGAATGATACTTTTTCCAAAAGATGTTAAAGAATAGATTGTTTTAGGCGGTTTTTCAGGAATAACTTCTCTTAATACCATCCCATCGTTTTCCAAATCACGAAGCTGCTGTGAAAGCATTTTAGCCGTTGCTTTTGGAATAAGTCGTTGCAATTCCATATAATGAAGCGGGGTATCCATTAAATGCCAAAGAATAAGCGGTTTATATTTCCCACCTATCAAAGATAATGTCGCTTCTACAGGACAATTAAATGGTTCTTGTGGCCGCTGCATAATAGTTCTCTCCTTTCAGATCCAGGCACTTTCCTTTTGGGAACTATCTTCCCGGAAAGTACATTCTTGTAGATTATACTGGTGGTGTTACAATATAGTCAATGGTTGATTTGATAATCTCCCAAATATATAAAGAAAGAGGAATTTAAAATTATGGAATTACTTGAAACTGCAAAGAAACGATTCTCTGTCCGTAGCTATACGGATCAGAAAGTAGAGCCGGAAAAATTAAATAAAATTCTGGAGGCTGCCCATGTTGCTCCGACAGCAGCCAACCTTCAACCGATTCATCTAATTGTAGCCCAAAGCGATGAAGCACTCGCAAAAATAAGCATGGCAGCAAATATCTATAATGCTCCGTTAGCAATCATTGTCTGTGCAGATCACAACAAAGCGTGGGTACGTCCTTTTGACCGGAAACAAACTGGAGATATTGATGCATCCATTTTAACAGACCATATGATGCTTCAGGCAACAGAGTTAGGGTTGGGAACCGTATGGGTATGCTTTTTTAAACCAGATGTAATCAAAAAAGAATTTCAACTGCCAGATAATTTGGAACCAGTCAATATATTAGTCATCGGGTATGGAAAAGAATCCCCGGCAGACTCAGAACGTCACGTTACTACCCGTATTTCTATGAAAGAATTGGTTTCCTACGACTATCTGTAAAAAACTTGCAATTTTAATTTTTCAGAAAGTGTATGTAAAGTATCGGGAAAATGATCATAAAAAACGCTAGGATAAAGACAACTTTTCAAGTCTTTGTCCTGGCTAAATAATTTTTGCATATACACTAATTTCGTGTAATGCTATAATTGAGTAAATTTGAATCGAGGTGTACTTATGCTTTATTATAGAACTCTGGAATTAAATCAAATTGATGATTTTTGGGAGTTATTGAACAATTTGGACGCTGAAACGGATTATATGATGTATGAACCAAATGAGAGAATGCAGATTACAAATGTTCAAGAATTAAAAAATGATATTGAAAATAATGTGATTTTGGGAAATGATTTTTTACAAGTGGCAATAGACAATCAAAAAATTGTTGGATATATTCGGGCAGAACGAGGAAAGTTTAATCGGATTCGTCATACAGCATATATTGTAGTAGGCATTTTGAAAGATTATAGAGGTAAAGGAATCGGCACATCTTTTTTTGAAAAGCTGAATTGTTGGGCAACGGAAAATGGGATTAAGAGACTGGAACTTACTGTTGAATGTCACAATGAAACAGCAAGACACTTGTATGAAAAAAGTGGCTTTAAGATTGAGGGAACAAGAAAGAAATCAATGTTCGTCAACGGCTCCTTTGTTAATGAATTTTATATGGCAAAAATTTTATAAAAAAGAAAAGCCGGACGCAGAGGCTTCCAAAGCTCCTACGCCCGGTTTTACTCAGCCTATTAGTTCCTCCACATAGGTAAGTAAAGGGTGCAGTTGTTTCAGACAAAACATTTCAAATAACTTATCTGGACTTACCCATTGAACATCTACAACTTCTGTTTCCTGTAAGTGCATTTCTTCAATCTTAATATCCTTATGAAATAGCCAAACATCGTAAAAATCCTGTACATTTTCTCGTCTGATCTGATAAATCAATTTTTCATTTCCGGGAGTAAGCGATATTCCTAACTCTTCTTTTACCTCCCGGACGGCTCCCTGTAAACTGTTTTCCCCGAAAAGTACAGAACCACCCGTACATTCCCAGCAAAGAGGATATTGCTTTTTCGGATGTCGCTGTGATAAAAGATACTGCCCCTGCTGATTGACAATCCATGCACTCACAGATAAATGATACAGCCCTTTGGGTATGGTTTCTCCACGACACACTACTATTCCTGCCTTTTCACGTTTTGCATTATATAAATCCCATTTTTCCATTTTCACACCTTTTTTTGCGGGATAGGTGCTTGCCGAAAATCAAATAAGTAAATATCAGCAATCTGTTCTATCTCTGAACGCTGATCTGCGGAATACTTATCATAAATTCCACCTGCTAACATATGAGCTTCCTTTGCACTTTTGATTGCCGGAAGTACATCATCAAACACAATGCAGTGTTCAGGTGAGACCCCTAATTTTTTTGCAGCCAATTCAAAGACATCCGAATATTCTTTTCCCCGCTGCACCTCATCTGTTGAACATAGGGCGTCAAATAATTCTAAAATCGAATTGTTCTTTAAGCATGGCATATAGAGCTTTTCCGGCAACCCCGTAGCAACTGCAAGTTTTATTCCATGTTCTTTTAAGCGCAGAAGATAATCAAGGGCATGGGGCAGCAGACCGACATGGTTGCTGTATTCCTCGACCGCCATATTATTCCATTCCTCAATAATTCCCTCTACCGTTTCCTGCAATCCAAAAAGATCAATGGTATATTGTGCGGCTTCCTCAAAACTCCTTGCACATATTTCAGTTACATAATTTTCCGGGACGGGAAGATTTCTCTTTTTCAAAAACTGAATATCTATATGCTCCCATACATCCATTGAATCCAGAATTGTTCCATCTAAATCAAAGATTGCCGCATTAAAATCCATTTTTCTTTTCCTTTCCGCAAAATAAATCTTTCAGTTCCGCAGCAGCAGCTTTTATATCAGACTGCGCTATGATGGCAGATACAACAGCCAGCCCGTCAATTCCCATGGGCTTGAAACGCCCTGCATTTCCCTTATTGATACCGCCAATAACAACTATCGGCAAAGAAACGGCTGCGCGGATTATCTGTAATTCTTCCATTGATACAGAATCAGCGTCGGTTTTAGTTCCAGTAGGGAACATTGCGCCAACTCCCAAATAATCTGCACCATCCTGTTGTGCCTGTATTGCTTCTGCAATGGAAGATGCGGATACTCCCAACAGCATATTTTCCCCAATTACTTTGCGGACGGCAGCCGAAGGTAAATCATGCTGTCCAATATGTACCCCCGTAGCCTGCACAGCCATTGCAATATCTATCCGGTCGTTTATGATAAGGGGAATATGGTATTTATCCGTAACCAGTTTCACGGCAACAGCCTGATTGTAAAATTCTAATGAGGACAATTCTTTTTCTCGGAGTTGTATCATTGTGCAGCCTCCTAAAATTGCCTGTTCCACCGCTTCTGTCAGGCTATCGCAGCTCATTAGTTGACGATCAGTAACAAGATAAAGTGTATAATCAAAGTTCATTTTGCACCTGCCTATTCTTTAGATAAACCATGCTGATACAATTCGTAGAAATGGTGCGTCGGGCCACAGCCTTTCCCAATCGCAAGAGAGTGTTCGATTGCCATTGTGACATAAGCCTTTGCCGATTCGACTGCAAGCGGAACACTTTTTCCCTTTGCAAGCTGGGAAGCGATTGCAGAAGAAAAGGTACAGCCTGTCCCATGAGTATTTTTCGTATCAATGCGGGATGTTTCAAAATGGTAGAAATTTTCTCCATCAAATAGGACATCAACAGCATTTCCTATATGATGTCCACCCTTGACAACAATCGCCTTACAACCCATGGCATATATTTTTCTTGCGGCAGCCTCCATATCTGAAACTGTGGAAATCTGCATATCCGCTATTTTCCCTGCCTCTGGAATATTCGGAGTAAGTACATCGGCAAGTGGAATTATTGTGTCTATCAAGGTGGAAACCGCCGTAGGATTCATCAATGGGCAGCCATTTTTGGCATACATAACCGGGTCGATTACAACATTTTGGGGCTTATATTGTAATAGTTTCTTTGCCACCGCTTTCATACATTCTGGTGTAGAAAGCATACCGATTTTTACTGCGTCCACTTCAATATCTTCAAATACGGCGTCAATCTGTTTTTCAATCATATCCGGGGTAATATCTTGGATGTCGATAACGCGGCTGGTGTTCTCTGCAACAACAGAAACAATAACACTCATTCCAAATACGCCGTGAGCAGAAAAAGTTTTCAAATCAGCCTGAATACCTGCACCTCCGCTGCAATCTGATCCGGCAATGGACAATACTTTTTTCATTTTGCATTTTCCTCCATTCTCTCGTTCCGATAGGCCATCTTCCAAAAAGCAAGCTCTAACAAACTTGCTTTTTCAAAAATATCAGCCAGATACTTTTTATTTGCTTCTGATAACCCAGCACATTTATGCTCTGCAAAAGCAGACCATTCTTTGCAACTTTCTGCATATTGTTCATCGGCATAATCTTTGATAAAGTCCCAATATCTTGATTCTCTGCTTATGGGGACAGACGCCAGTTTGCGGAATATATAGCTGTAACTCAACATACAGGGAAGAACCGCCATTAAAATTTCTTCATTCTTTCCATGTGACGCAATCTCAAACATGAAATCAATGTAATTTTGATTTTCAGGCAAAGGGGCGATCAGTTCAATATCATCATCTGTTATGCAAAATTGCTTTAGATAATCCAGCCGCACTTCCGATTCCGTATCATTTACAAAGTTCAGCATGGAGTAGTAAAGCTGAATTTCTCTTAATGTAGCAGCATGAAAAATTGCCTTTCCGTATATGCGGGCATAGTTTTTCAGATAGATACTATCCTGAATCATATATCTCTTGAATTTTTCAAGAGGTAGCTTTCCGGTTTGCACTTCCTGCACAAATGGGGTAGCTGCACATTCTTCCCAAATGGGGATGTTGTGGGTTAAGATGTCTTTCATAAATGCCATGTTTGTTCCTCCTAAAATAAAAAATAGAGCCTCTAAAACAATTAGAAGCTCTTTCAGACGCAATACGAGCGTAAGAAATTGCTTCCCTACGCCGGTATTAGCCGACAGGTCCAGAGGTCAGGTCTTACCTTTTTCAACTTGTTCAGTTCCCTCGCAAACACATATCATATCTTATTCAATTAAAAAGGACATTCCCAAAACAGAGAATGTCCAAAAAATACGAATCTGTATTCTTTAGCTCCCTGCGTTGGTATTAGCCAACAGGTTCAAAGGGTCAGGTTTTAACCTTCTCAACTACAAGGTAGTCCCCCTGCTAAAAAATATTCTACTAAAAGTTATTACAAAAGTCAACCATACAATCTACTTTGAATAGACTTTCAATTTGCTTTGTCGCAATGTATTCACATATACTTTTATAATATAGTCACAGAATTGTGACCAGCATGATTGCGGCTCTTTTGTTATCCGTTTACTTTCAAAACTGTAAGTGTAATTGAATCCTTCTCTTGTTATAATTTAAGTGTATTCCAAAACTAATACATGTGACAGGCAGAAAGGAGCGATTTCAATGGAACACATTTTAAATTTAGAACAGGTAAAAAAATACTATGGGAGTAATACCGGAAACATCACAAAAGCGGTAGACGGCATTTCTATGTATGTAGATAAAGGTGAATTTGTAGCGATCATGGGCGCAAGCGGATCTGGAAAAACAACTCTTCTAAACTGTATCTCAACAATTGATACCGTAACCAGCGGGCACATTACAGTTAATAATCAGGATATTACAAAAATCAAGAATAAGGATTTTGCTGATTTCAGGCGTGAAAATCTGGGATTTATTTTTCAGGATTTCAACCTTTTAGATACCTTGACGATTGAAGAAAACATATCTTTGTCATTGATTATTAACAAACAGGATCCTGCTGGTATTAGGAAAAGAGTTCATGCCATTGCGGACAAATTGGGGATTCGAGAGATTTTATCAAAATTCCCGTATGAAGTTTCCGGTGGGCAAAAACAGCGTTGTGCTTGTGCAAGGGCTTTGATCAATAAACCAAAACTAATTTTAGCCGATGAACCAACGGGAGCTCTGGATTCAAAATCTTCCAGATTGTTATTGGAAACTATGTCTGACATCAATAAGAAAATGCAGGCAACGATTTTAATGGTTACCCATGACCCGTTTAGTGCGTCTTTTTGTAATCGTATTTTGTTTTTGAAAGATGGCAAAATATTCAATGAGATTTTCAGAGGAGAAAAAAGCAGAAAAGATTTCTTCAATGAAATACTGGATATATTAACCTTGCTCGGAGGTGAAGTGGGAAATGTTAGGTAAATTAGCGGTTAGAAATACAAAAAGAAATGTGAAAGATTATTTTATTTATCTGATAACCATCACTATTTCATTCTCACTGATACTTGCATATAATTTGGTGGCAGGTTCTGACGAAGTTGTAAAGCTATCGTCCAGTATGGGCACTTTTAAAAACGTTTTGACGTTTGTGAACATTATCATTATATTTGTTGTATGCTTTTTAATCAACTATACGACAAAATTCATGTTTGAAAAGCGCAGCAAGGAGTTTGGAACATATATGCTCCTTGGAATCAAGAAGAAGAAAGTAGCCCGGTTGCTTGTAATAGAAAACATACTAATAGGTTTTGTGGCGCTTGCCCTATCTATCCCTATCGGCTTTTTGTTTAGTCAGTTTGTATCCTTGATAATTGTGAAACTGTTAGACATTCCAAAAGTGCTTTTTATCTCTTTGGATCCTGTTTCTATAGGGCTACTGGCAATTTACTTCTTAGTGATTTATCTTTTGGTTTTACTTAATCTTTTAAGAAAAATAAACAAAATGACAGTACACGATTTTCTTTATTTTGATAAGCAGAATGAAAAGAAAATGTTCCGTAGCAATAAAAAACGAAATATTATCTTTGTTTTAAGTGTTATTCTAGGTATTGCTTCTCTTCTTCTTTGGCACTCACGTTGTAATGTAGATACATTCGGTCAACAGGAAACGCTTACCTATTTAATAACTGCTGTTGCTATGCTTATCATCAGTATCTATGGGATTTCAGCAACTTTTGCAGACATCATGTTAGCCATTTTACTAAAAAGTAAAAAAGTAAAATATAAAAAAGATAATCTCTTTGTCATAAGAACCTTTGCATCTAAGGCAAGAACAATGAGTTTTACATTTGGAACGCTTTCGATGTTAATATTACTTTCTTTACTGTGTTTGAATTTTTCCAGTATCAATAAAGGCGTCTATCGATCAAGCATTGAAGAAAATGCTCCTTATGATGTAGACGTAGTTGATTTTGAACAACCTTTTGAAGATTTCAATGAATATATCCAAGTTGTTGATGAAGATTATACAATCAAGGAAACCATTGAATATCCTATCTATAAAGAACCTCAGCATCAGATACAGGATTATTATAATCCAGAATTCTATGAACATGATCCGGTAATGAAATTGAGTGATTACAATAAATTGCTGAAATTACGCAATATGGATACCATGGAATTAAAGGATGATGAATATTGTATTGTAACGCGCAATCAATTGGTTCATAAGATTGAAGGTAATGAGGCGATACAAACCATTCAATTTGCTGGAAAAGACTTACATTTAAAAGGATTCGAAACACAATCTTTCTGGTCTACAATGACTACAATGGGAAGATTCGTTGTAATCGTTCCCGATGAATATGTTCAAAATTTAGAGATATCTGAACAGCATTTAATCATTGACACGAAAGAAGAAACGACACCACAGTTAGAGAAAAAAATAGAAAAAAAATTAGCACATTTACTGGGAAATATAACGGAAGATGGTGAAGAAAATGTTGAATATTATAGAGTGAAAGTAAGAGGTACTGTAATAGAAGAGCAAAACGCTATGACTGCAATGATGGCTAGTATCTGCTTATATATTGCTTTTATTCTGGTATCCGCGGTTGGTACAATTCTTGCCATTCAATCATTGAGTGATGCTACAAAATATAAATATCGTTATCAAACGTTGCAGAAATTAGGTGTAAATGATACGTCATTATTTAAAACAATCAGAAAACAATTATTCGTATTATTTGGCATCCCGGTAGTTTTCTCTGTTATTTCCAGCTTCGTTATGTTAGCTTCAATGAATAATATCTTTCAAGCTCTTTTAGAAAGCAATTTCATGTATTTGTTCTATTTCGTAGCTAATTTAGCAGTTTTCTTCCTGATCTATGGAATTTACTGGATTGCAACTTATATAGGCTTCAAGAGAAATATTAGTGAGGAGAGTTAGATTTTTCTGGCTCTCCCAACGTATTTTCATTATAATAATAAGTCTAGGGGGTGTTAAAATGCGAATCGCAATTATTGAAGATGATGAAATCACTCGTCTGGAGCTTTCTAAATTATTGCACACACAAGGATATGAAACAGTCTTATTAACTGACTTTGAAAATCTGACTGAGGAATTAAAGCAGTATTCTGCCCAATTGGTTCTGCTTGATATTAACCTACCCTATGAAAATGGATATGAAGTATGCAAAAAGATCAAGCAGATTATGCCCATACCAATTATTTTTGTAACAAGCAGAGATACAAATGCTGACGAATTAAAAAGTATCCAGGCAGGTGGAATTGATTTTATCACAAAGCCGTATGATACACTAATTCTTCTGGAGAAGATCAAGCGAGCATTACAATTATCAAATCCAAATAATTTTCGTGAGCTTGTAAAAAAGGATTGTACCCTTGATTTACATTTATCCATCTTAAAATATCAAGAGAAAAGTATAGAACTGACAAGAAATGAATTTCGTATTTTATACTACTTCTTTATGAACGAAGATAAAATCATTAGTAAAGAGGAATTATTGGACAAACTGTGGAACGATAAATATTATTTGGATGAAAATATATTATTGGTTAATATGACACGTCTAAAAAAGAAAATGAAAGAAATCGGTATTGTTCACCTATTGGAAAATATCCGGGGAAAGGGTTGGAAACTGTGAACTTTTTTACATTTATATTCGAAGAAAAAATAACAGAGATATTGTTTCAGCTTTTCTTTCTTGCTTTTGTCGTGCTTCTTTTACTCTTCTATGATGTAGATATTAGATTTGTTGTGATGCTTGCAATTCTTTTCATCAGCATGCAAGGACTCTTTCAATGGTACTTGTACCGAAAGAACCGCAAGGCTTCACAACATATTATAAACTTAACTGACGGACTAGAAGAAACATATTATATTGCAGATGTTTTACCCAAACCAAAAGGATTTCAAAATAAAGCTTATTATTATGCACTGAAAAAAGCATGTAAATCCATGAATGATGAAATCAGTAAAATTACAGAAGAAAAACAAGAATATCAAGAATATGTAGAATGTTTCGCCCATGAAATCAAGATTCCTATAGGAGCTTTATCACTGACCTTTGACAACACGAAAAATTATACACTCAAAAAGGAAACTGACAAGATCTTTCAATTAGTGGAACAAATGCTCTATTATGCGCGAAGCGGAAATACAGAAAAAGATTTTTTTATCAAACAGCTGCATTTAGAAGACGTAATACATTATGTAATTTTGAAATTCCGTCGTTCCCTTATGGAAAATAAGGCGATCATCAGTATCCATGATATAGACCATATTATTTATACGGATGAAAAATGGCTGATGTTCATTCTGTCTCAAATCGTGCAAAATTCAATTAAGTATTTTGACAAGCAAGAAAACAGACTAACCATCTACAGTCAGGATAACGGTACAAATATACTGCTTGTGATTGAAGATAACGGCTGTGGAATAAAGGAATCTGACCTATCCAGAGTATTTGAAAAAGGCTTTACCGGTTCAAACAGAACCAAAACAAATGCAACGGGTATGGGACTCTATCTATCAAAAAAGCTATGTAACCGCTTAGGATTAAAACTAAATATTGCGTCAGAAGAAAAGGAATATACAAAACTAACACTTACTTTTCCAAAAGGAACAGTCCATAATTTTTCAAACTAATTTTTCAAATTACCCTCTTCTTCTAACGAATTAGAAAACTTTTGGGTGTTACATTTGAGAAGTATCCTCATCACTTCTCAGATGTAGCACCCTTGTTACTTTAACCGTATCACCAACATTGATCTTAGAAATGTTATCTTTATTCTCAACATCGGAAGAAACACTACACTTTTCACTCTTTTGATAGGGGTGCAGACGTGGACTGGTATGTTAAGGCAGAGGATATTGTGTTGAAGAATAAAGGCAACCAGAACGCAGGCAATCCACAGAACCCTACACCGCAGAGACAGGCGAAAAAATAGGTTTACTGACTAAATTTTCATTGTAGTGGATATATGGTAATGATATAATTCGAATACAAGGCACAAATATCTTCAAAAAAAGCTTTTGCAACCATTAGTTGACAAATTACCATGTGCAATATGTAGAATTGCAACTATACTGTTTGGTAGAATATAGCTAAATAAAAGAAAGGGGCAATTTACATGAATATATCAGAGAAAATACTATTACAAAGAAAAAAGAAAGGAATTTCTCAAGAAACTTTAGCTAATGCCTTAAATGTATCTCGTCAATCTGTTTCTAAATGGGAAAGTTCTCAGAGTGTTCCAGACATGGATAAGATAATTGCATTGAGTAATTACTTTAATGTTACAACAGATTATTTATTGAAAGATCAAATTGAAACGATAGATAATGTAGATAGTTATTCAAGTAAAAATATCGATATGCAAATGTTAAATAAAGAATTATCAGAGAATGGATTTCAAAATATACAATATGAAGCTGAAAAGAAAAAACATATTTCATATTGGTTGTTGATAATTGCTCCATTTATTATGATACTTGTTATATTCATATTTTATTATGGTTTCTATTGTTAGTATTTCTTTTTTAAAGTAGTTAGTCTTAGGATTGACTGCTTTTTTCATACCCAGAAAAGAGTGATTGATTTATGAGAATGATTTGGAACAAAGGACACCGTATTAGAGCCACTATCATTTGATAAACAGCACCCCTCTCTTCCGTATTTTTTATTAAATCTTTGCAAAAACACTTGCTTGTGACGTAGCGTAATAAGATATACTATAAAGCAGGAGGTGTTATATGAATAAACATAAAGCTATACCACAAGGTTATATGACTGTTGGCGAAGTCGCAAAAAAAATGAACACTACTGTACGAACATTACAACATTACGATAGAGAGGGCTTGCTTTCCCCATCTTCCGTAAGTGAAGGGGGACGTAGGTTATATACAGATAAAGACATAGTAAAGCTTCATCAGATTTTATCCCTCAAACATTTAGGATTTTCTTTGGGCGACATAAAAAACCGACTGATTCCACTTGATACGCCAGATGAAATTGCTGATGTCCTAATGGAACAAGCAGCTGCTGTCAAGCAAAAAATAGAAAGTCTGTCTGAATCGTTAAGGGAATTGGAATTGTTGCGGGAAGAAGTCCTTCAAATGCAATCAGTTGATTTCAAAAAATATGCGGATATTATTGTTAATTTGCAGATGAAAAATGATTTCTATTGGTTGATTAAACATTTTGACGACCAAACGCTTGACCATATTCGCAGCCGTTTTGATAAAGATAGCGGACTGGTTTTTATGAACACTTTCATGCAGCTTCAAGACGAAGCAATAAGGCTTCAAAATGCAGGTGTTCCCGCAGACAGTGATGAGGGACAAACTTTTGCAAAAGCCTATTGGGATATGATAACAGATTTTACGGGTGGAGATATGAGTATGCTTCCCAAACTTATTGAATTAGGGCAATTTCAAAATACAGACCATGAATGGAAAGAAAAGCAGGAATTTGCCAACATATATATTGGGCAGGCATTGGATTTCTATTTTTCACATTTAGGCGTTGACCCATTTCAGGAGGAAACAGAATGAATGAAGCTATAAAAATCAGCAATTTATCCAAGAGTTATGGAACTCACGTTGTGCTGAATGGTTTAGATTTCTGCGTACAACAAGGAGAAATTTTTGCTCTGCTCGGCGTAAATGGCGCAGGAAAAACCACATCGCTTGAATGTATTGAGGGTTTACGAAAATATGACAGCGGAAGCATTACAATAAATGGAATCATGGGTATTCAATTACAGTCAGCTTCTTTACCGGAACATATTAAACCACTGGAGGCTGTCAAGCTGTTTGCTAAATGGAATAAGACATCTCTTGATAAAGAAACACTTGAGGCTCTCGGTATTTATGAATTTGCAAAAAAACAATATTATCAATTATCAACAGGACAAAAACGGCGGCTTCATTTAGCACTTGCTTTAACACGAAATCCAGATATTCTGTTTCTTGATGAGCCAACCGCAGGACTTGATGTTGAAGGGCGCTTATCCTTACATGAGCAAATCCGCCAGTTAAAAGCAATCGGAAAAACAATTATATTAGCAAGCCACGACATGACGGAAGTGGAAAATTTATGTGACCGGATTGCTATTCTTTCTGGCGGCAAAATTGCCTTTATTGGGACTGTCGAACAGTTAGGTAAAACAATCGGAAAACATTATAATATCACCATCCAAACTGAAAACGGAATGAAAAAATATGAATCTGAAAATATCGGGGATTCTTTACTTGCATTGCTTATGCAGTATAAAGAAAAAGGAGAAACCATAGTAGATATTCAGATAGACCGCGGTTCACTGGAACAACACTTTATAAAAATTGCAAAGGGGGCGTAACAATGGGAACATTTCTATATGGAATTTCCTTACAATGGAAATTAGATATACGGAGCAAAACATTACTGATAACCTGCTATATCGTTCCGCTTCTATTCTTTGCAATCATGGGCGGCATATTTACGTCAGTTATGCCAGAAGCGAGATATACGCTTATTCAGTCAATGACTGTATTTGGTGTAACAATGGGATCATTGGTTGGTCTGCCCCCATCTCTTGTTGAAATTTATAGCAGTGATATAAAAAAGGTCTATAAAGCAAATGGTGTTCCATTATATCTCGGTCTTGCCCTAACCAACATTTCAGCGTATATTCATTTGTTCATTATGAGCATTATTTTATATATTGCTGCGCCACTGGTCTTCAATGCTGAAATACCAGAAAATCCGAGTATGTACTTCATCAGTCTTGCTATTTTTATTGCAGTATCACTTAGTATTGCCAGTATAATCGGTCTGGCAGTAAAAGACCAAGCAAAAACCTCTATGTTTTCTATTATTGTTTTTTTACCGTCAATCATGCTTTCTGGAATTATGTTTCCGATGGAACTGCTTCCGAAAGCGTTTGAAACAATAGGAAAACTATTTCCAGCTACATGGGGATATAAACTAATGACAGAAAATGTTTTTAAGTTTGAAAGCCTTTTGCCACTGCTCTTGATTTTTGTTTTAGCTACTGTTATGTGTAGTATTCTGTTACGAAGAATTGATAAATAGCAAACCCAGCCGAGCCAGTCAACGGTAAGCAAAGTATGTCCACCGTTGACTGGCTCTTTGGCTTTACTGGTGAATAATCAAGGAACGACAGTAAAAAAGTGATGTCCCCTTTCTGCAGACCTTGCCCTGATACTGTAACAGGCGTAAGGAAGAAAATTCTATTATGAAAATGAAAAGTATTTGCTCTTATTTGGGATTATAACATTTGAACATTGAAAGATATTCTCTTTAAACATAGCCTTATCTAAAAAGCTATTCCTATTTTATATTCGTTAAATGCTGTATCTTTGTTACTTTGCATCTTAAAATCAATCTCATATCTGAAGAAGAACTACAGGTAGACAATATGATTTCCTCTGGCCAGTCGCAAGACACATCGTCTTCCAAAGCATATATATCATCCCGCATGGACACTTTTTCACACGCTGTTATCTCCAAATGCAAGGTTTTTTCAGGTAGATACAGATATGCAGAATCTGAGTTCTTCCGGAACACAGAATCCTGATACTGCTTCAGATTACTGAACATGCTGCCGTCTTTCATATTATGACCGTATAAGATCACGCGCCGATCTGTAAAATCATCATGGTTTCTATAATCCAGAAAGATACTTCCTGCCTTATTGTTTTCTTTTTGAAAAGTGTGATACAGGTAATACTCGTTATCTTCTCCCTGTACCACAGGATAATCCACCCCAATCCCTGGAATCTGTATCCAGGCAACTAGATCCTCATTGATTTTACGAAGTCCTTCAAAATCAATTTCCTTCCCTGTTTCCTTTTCCGGTTCATCTCCTGTCATTTTTTCCGGCTGACATACAGGAACTTCTTTTATGTACGCCTTCAGTTCTTTATATTCTTTCTGTCCATCATAATATTCTTTCCCTATATCTATCAGTTTTACAGCTGCAATTCCAAAGACTGCAATACAGAGCAGTAAAATCATCTTTTCTCCTATATGACGCATCTCTTTTCCTCCAATAAAAAAAAGAGATTGCCACCCACAATTTTAAAGTGACAATCTCCATCGTTACATGTTACATTTTTTCAGCATTATCGTTTATCTTCTCCTTCTGCGGATACGGATTACTATAACCACAATGCCAAGTATCGCTGCTGCCATAATAATCACCGGAATCCATATCTTTGTATGATCACCGGTTTTTGGCGCATCCGGCGGAGGTGTTCCAGGCTTTCTGGTATTTTCAATTTCTTTTGTCACCTCAATGAGTTTTGTCTCATCATCCTGATAATCGAATACCACTTCCACCTCCTCTGTGTTTGCTTCATAGCCTTCTAACGGTTTCGTTTCCACAAGAACATATACAATCGGTTCTACATATTTGCCCTCTTCATAAACTGCAATCGGCAGTTCTTCACTCTTTGCAGTTCCATCCTCGCCGGTCACCAGTGTTCCAACTACTTCACCAGTAGCTTTATTGCGAAGTTCAAATTCTACACTTGCAAGCGGAGCCTTATTTTCCGCATCTGTCTTCTGAACCAGGAGCTGACCGGATGGACGTTCATCTTTCATCTCTACTTTCTGGATTTCTCCTGTTTCTTCTACAACAAAAGGAACATCTGATACAACAAGATATCCTTCCGGGGCTGCCTCTTCATGCAGGATGTATTCGCCCGGTTCTAACGCATACACTTTATGCGGTTCTTTTGTGGAAACCCATTCTTCCACTATGTCCCCGTCCTTATTAAGGATTTGAAGTTTTGCCCCTTCCACTTCCTTTTCATCTGTGATGTCAGTTTTCGTAATTTCTACTACTGTCGGCTGATTTTCAATCTCTTTTGTAAGCGTGATAACCTCCAGTTCTGGATTCTGATAGGTTGCATCAAAGGACCATGTATCTTCTGTTTTCAGATATCCCGGGGCTGCCGCCAGTTCTTTTACCAGATATTTTCCATGTGGAAGGTCAACGTCAAAGCGGATGCTTCCGTCTTCTGCGGACTCTGTTTTTGCAATCAGAGTACCCGATTCTATAAGTACATTATCTGCAAGATCAACAATATCTTCCTCCGCATACAGTCCAAATACTGCTCCCTGTACAGGCTCTTTTGTTTCTTTGGATAATTTCGTAAGAACAAGCTCTATCTTCTGGCGCTTATTTTCAAGTTCCATAGAAACATAATCTACCGCTACTTCCTGTCCCTGATACTTAATTTCAAATTCTTTTGCTTCAGGATCCAGAACAAAATGATGATTTCCAACATCTGTTTCCTTCAGATAATAGGAACCAACCGGCAGATTGTGAAGTGATACAGTTCCCTCTTTTCCGGTCACAAGTTTTGCAACAAGTCCATCTTTTTCATACAACACTTTACGGTTACCTGCTTCATCTTTCTGTCCATCTGGTGTATAAATCGTTTCTTTTGCATAAACTTCAAAGGTTATACCTTCTGCTCCCTTCTTCTCATATTGGAACATATAACCGCTGTCTTCTTCTATGACTTCCTCTTTGCCGAAAAATTCACTGATAGAATTTATTGTGCCTGCTATGCCATTTTTCATTTTTGTAAGAAGGGAATCTTCCACATTCTTAGCACCCACAAGATCTTCCCCTGTTTTCTTGATTGTCAGACTTCCTACCGCTTCATCGTTTTGCTGGCGTACTACGACAATATATTTTCCGGTTTCTTCCTCTACTTCATAAGCTGTTTCGGAATTCACAGTGATCGTAATGAAATCGCGTTTTGCATCTTCATAAGCGCCTGTCTGTGACAACTGGTTTAATGGAATATTGCTCTCTCCGTCTTTCAACGCCATTTCATACCCTGGCTGTACATATAAATCAGGAGCTTTTACTTCTTCTATGCGGTAAGTTCCCATCTTTAACTGCTCTGGTGTCATAAGATAACCTTCGTCATTCGTTTCAAATACATCCAGTTCCTTTTCTTCCGGATAGCGCACCTTCATTGTCACATATTCTTTCTTTTTCACATCATAGATTTTATATTGTGCGTGATTATTTAATACTAGAAGATGTGTCTGTGCATCTTCCTTGATAATCTTAAGGAAAAACTGGATCGGTCTATCATCAAACACACGCCATGGCTGCGGTTCCCTGCTATCTTCGGTAATGGTTACAAGGAATGGATTGATGGTCTGGAGATTTTTTGGAGTTGTAGATTCAAAAACCACATATTTTCCATATGGAAGTTCTGGAGAACGTACAAATCCTTTCTTGTCTGTAAACAGTTCTTCCACCGAAACTTTCTTACCATTCTCGTAATAATGTGCCGTTTCATCTTCTGAATAGTCATAGCCGATAAAATCCTCTGCTTTGAAAGCATTTCCTTCCGATGGTTTCAGACTTCCATCTTTTACACCTTTCAGATTCTGGATCAGAAATACTTTAAATCCAGCACCTTTCAAAAGCTCTGTTTCTGTCTGGTTTCCATCCTCTGAAATCTTGATCAGTTCAAATGCCTGTTTTTTTACCGTTTCTTTCACTGTCACATTCCGATGCACGATTGCAACATCCTGTCCTTCATAACCAACTTCCACTGGATAGGCAGTTTCATCCAAAAGATAGCCCTCTCCAGGTGAGATTTCTTTTACATAATAATTTCCCAGATACAGATTCGTAAAATCAACTTTTCCATCTTTGATCACGCCCTGCGCAACCAGATCATCTTTTTTATGGACGTCTTCTGACTTCCCATTCGGATGTTTGATATCCTCTGCTGCATAGAGCCCGTAAACTGCACCATCTAAGTCTGCATCTCCCTGGCTGATATATTCTTCCGCATCTTTATCAATCTTAAACACATGGATTTCCCCTCGAACCTCTTTATTGGAAAACGTATGCGAAAATTCATATGTATAAGTTTTATCATTCTCATACTCAAACAGGAAGTCATACCGGTCAGAACTCATATAATAAGATTCCGGTGCCTGAATCTCTTTCAAATAATAGCGGAAATTGATAGGAATATCTGAATGAAAAGCCGCAGCTCCCTCTTTATCAGAAGTGACCTTCTCAATCAGGGTATCCTTTTTTACCACTACTTTTCCTTCTGCATTGATAATGTCTTCACCTGCATACAGACCGAATACAGCACCCTCTAAAGTCTCTTTGTCATTTTCCGATTTCTTTACTGCCTGGACCTTTACCTTTGGTCTGTCATTGATATAAGTTGTCTCCTCCTGTACCAATTCCACCGTCTGCCCGGCATAAGAAAGAGTCACATACTGTGTGCGTTCTGCCTCTGTCTTTCCGATAGTTAGGTCTGCCGGCGCCTTCTGCTCCACAATCTTATACTTTCCTAAATGCAGTTCTTTACTGGTAATGCTTCCGTCTGCTTTTGTTGTCAACTGATCTATCAATTCACCGGATTCATAAATAGGTGTCTTCTGATCCTGACTTACAATTTTTTCTGCCGCATAAATAGAATAACTTGCCTCTCCAAACGGAACCGACTGATATTCAAATTTAAGATTTCCTTCCTGTCCGGATACAGAAGAAAGAACCTCTCCGCTTTTTCGAATTGTGATTTTCCCCTTCTGTTCCTCATTTGAGATAGTCAGGCTCTGTGTTTTCCCTGCCTGCAGCTTCACATTGAAAGCCTCCGTATTCAGCTTATATCCATTGGGAACGGATATTTCTTTGAGATATACCGTTTCCTGTGTCTTAGGAATTTCTACCTGCGTTTCTCCTTTTTCATTTGTTGCCGGCATTTCAGTAATCAGCTTGGTGCATTCTTTGTCGCTGTAAATTCCAAAAACTGCACCTGCAAGATTTACATTTGTCACATTATCCTTTTTCATAACCTTGACTTTTGCATAATCCATCCATTTTACTTCAAAACTCACCGAATCGCTTTCTTCTTCAAAGAATGTGCCATATCCAATATCCTGAGTAGAACCGCCTGTAGAGACCACAAGAGTTTTCCATTGGGTTCCCATTTTTCCTGCTAAGGAACCGGAGTTCCATGTTCCGGTCACAGTCATCGGTGCACTGAAATAGAAATTTGTACCGCCGGGAATTTTTACATTTCCATTTTTCGTGCTGCCACCACTATGATACGTTACATTTTCCGGCAGATTCAATGTAATATAATTCCGATGATCTCCCTGCAGCCGAAATTCTTCTGTTCGCTGCACTCCATTGCTTTCGTATGCTTTTGTCGAAGTTGGGGTAAGATCAATGGCTGCTTTAGGTGGTGCTTCCAAACCATTTAGATACTGAATGTAATCCCATAATCCTGAAGCCTTGACGCTTTCAAAAGTACACCCGTAAAATCCATCTGTACCGCAATACGCATAAGAAGCTGCAATATGTGTAAAGATATATTTCAATTTCCAGTCAAAACTCGGCATATAACTGCCAGTAATATCTCCAGGTCCTCCGTATCCATAATAAAGAACTTTCTGCAAAGCCAGGTTACTTTCAAAGATATTTGCCACATAATCACTGGACGGTGGCGAAGATTTTGCAGACTCCAGACAATATGCCACATGCCCATTCACCGTAAAATAAGTGGTGGAATAGTTTCCTAAATTAGATGGATACGGAAGTCTTTCTCCTACGACCAGATTCACATTGACAGATCGGTTTTCTGTCATGGTTTCTGGTACTACCGATAAAAAAGAGGCATTCTCCGCAGATACATCCAGCTTTAAGTTCTCCGCATTCTCCGGCACTTCCGGCGCTTCTGTCAGTACAGGTTCCGGGTCAGGGTCACTTTCCTCTGTATCCCCTTTTGAACTTTTCTGATTACGGTCTGCTCTTTTATTCTCTGGTTCACGAGGTCTGACTACAATTTTTCTTGTCAGTTCATAACACGCTCCTTTTTCCGGTGTAACCAGATAAGTTGCAAGGTATGTACCAGGGCGGTCTGCAAAAAATCCCTGTCCATCTTCGCTGACAACATCCATGAATACAGCTTTTTCACCTTTTTTCAAGGCAAGCCCCGTAAAATCTTTTTCGATTTCAAATGATTCCCCCTGCTCAATCGTCAAAGTTTCGGCGGTGGTCTGTTTCTCATTCTCATCGCCTTTTTCCTCCTTTATTACATTTGTCTCCGATTCTGCTACTCTGCCTTTTGATGCCGCAAATACGGCATTCCCAGACGGAATAAGTGCAGAACAGGATAAAAGAAAAGCCAGCGTTCCCGCCAGCCATCTGTGTTTTCTATGTTTCAATTGCAACGCTCCTTTCCTGTTGATTTTTGAGTGTGATTGTGTTTTCTTATTTTCCCGAATCTTATGTAGGGCGTTCCCGTATGTGCATATGCTTCATCTCCTTTCCTCTGGCTCATAAATCAGGCCATAAAAAAACGGAACTGCACTCTTACAGTTCCGCTTTTTTATCACCTGATTGTTTTGGGGACGTATCATGAATCTGCCAGTTTTACTTTGCATCGTTTCATATAACACGCAATCCCATATTTTAAAATTTTATCCACTCCGTTCTCCCGGAGTTCTTCATCATATTTCTTTTCCTCTATCTGCTGTAGTGCCCGTTCACAAGCCTGATCAAGATTTCCGTCATTGGCGTACTTGACTTCGATAAGGATAACCGTTTCACTGTTTTCGGTTTCAACGAGGATATCGCTGTATCCTTCGCCGCTTTCCTGATTGGACGATACGTACCATTCTTCCTTCACGCCCAGGATTCCAAGCAGTATCCCATGATAAAAGTTCTCCTTGCTTGCTTTTCTCACAAACGTATCCCGGATACTGATGGTCTTTTTCAGGTAGCTTTCAAAAATTTCTCCTACCTTCGTTTCCTCACCGTTTTTCAGGGCATCACAGAATCGGTTTAATGTATCGCCGTCCTTTGCAACGCTCTCTTTAAAGTATTCCATGATCTGTGTTTCAAAAATATCCCGGATTTCCAGATTCGGTATCGCAAGTTTATACCGTTTTGCATCAACTCTTCCACGCTGTGTCAAATATCCCGTCATAAACAACAGGCTCCAGACGTTCTCTACCGACTGATACATTTCCGGATAGACAAGCTCCTGATGAATCTCTTTTATAATTTCCTCTCCGGCGAGCAAAGTTTCAATCTCACGCTTGGTTTTAAAATTACCGGACATTTGAATGAATTTCTTGACGGCATCATTACTGCTGGTGTTGATCCAATAATTTTCCGGAAAAGAATCCGCATGGTCTTTTAATTTATCACAGTAATTCAATACATCCCAGGGGCAGTACACTTCTACGCCGCCAAACTGATACCCGTCATACCAGTTCTTTACTTCTTCATAATGATCCTCGATTTCATAATACTTCAGCATTTCTCTTACTTCCGTATCTGTAAAACCGAAATATTCATCATACCGTTCATCTGTAATGGACAATACTTTCAGGTTATTAAGTCCCGTAAAGATACTTTCTTTTGAAATACGCATGCATCCTGTCATCACTGCAAATTTCAGGCTGTCATTCGTTTTCAATGCCTGTTCCAATAAACTACGGATTAAAAAGATCATCTGATCATAATACCCGTTTTCAAATGCTTTTGCTAATGGAACATCATACTCATCAATCAAAAGAACTACTTTTGTTCCGTAATGTTTCTCCAATAATTCCGATAATATTTTCAATCCACCACAAAATGCAGCCTCACTCATATTATTATTCAAAAGTTCCTTATATTCTAACTTGTCATAATCACTTAAGGCGTCACTCCCCAAAAGAAACTGAACATTACGGGCTACTTTTTTCATGATTCGAACCGCAAAATCAAATGCATCCTCATAAGTGGCTGCATTGATTCCTTTCAGGGAAATTGAAATAACCGGATATTTCCCCATATACTCTTCACACAGTTTTGTATCTTTTGAAATTTCCAATCCATCATAGATACTCTGGTCTCTCTCTATGGAAAAAAAGTGTTCCAGCATACTCATATTTAAGGTTTTCCCGAAACGTCTTGGTCTGGTAAAAAGATTTACCATTCCACCGTTACGGATCAGTTCTGAAATCAGCCCCGTCTTATCCACATAATAATAGTTATCGTTAATAATCTGCTCAAAATTTTCCAATCCCACCGGAAGGCGTTTTTTTTCTTCACCCATGTTATTCACACTCCTTCTCTGTTGGTTATATTATAACAAAGATCCGCACAAAAGCCTATACCTAACTTTACTCATAATTCCCGTAATTCCCAGTCATCAATGCCTTTGTAATTTTCCTGCCAGTAACCTTCGTCATCCGTATCCCAAACCGCACGCTTACAGATTAAATCCAGCTTTTCACAAATCTCATAGAGTTTCAGGCAGCCCTTCCGAATATGATTTCGTTTTTCCCTCTTTTTCGGACATTCTCCATTACTGCCTTTACATTTTTCACAAATTTCTTTGTAAGCATGGTCACAGTCTAACCGCATACATTTATCCATATCATTTGCTTCAATGACCACTTTTACTCCTTGTTCTTTTAATCGGTTCAGTGACAATTCCAGTTCCTTGTAATTGGATACGCCTGGATTTCCAAGATATGGCTGCCCGGTTCTCTGAGAAGCTGCTTCGGCTTTTAAAACACCCTCTGTCACATAAACTACAGGAGATTTCAAAGTACCGGAAAGGCTTACCGGACTTCCGGGGGAACAACCTTTTTCCATCTTAGCGCTGCTGAGCCATACATATTTCCGTTTCTGAAAGGGATTATCCAAACGAATCTGAAATGCAACAAGTAATCCTTCATCGGTCCACACCGGACAAAGGTACCCTTGATTCTTTTCATAAAATGCAATTTCCCAATCTCCTTGATAATTCACGAAGAACCCCGGTACTCCTTCCAGTCTACATCCCCGTTTGATCAGTTTTCTCGCTATCGCAACAGATTCTTCAGGACTGGTGCTTTTATAACCCGCATTTTCCATATTTGCAATTTCCTGTTGGGTAAGTCCCCTCTTCAATAAATCCTGCTTATGTCGTGGCAGCAATCGCAACAAAGTTATAAGTTCCCGATACGTACGATCTCGCCTCTCATAATCTGCAGGTTTTGCCAGGGATTCTTTCTGCTTCTTTTTCTGACGATGGATTTCCAGTTTCTTTGCAATCTGTTCTCGTACACCAAAATGCAGTGTCCTTTGGATCTCATGGTATGCTTCTTTATAACGTTCTGTCCCATATAATCCAGTCAAATCCGCATATAACGTCAGCATATTTCCCGCCGCATCACAATGAAAACAATGATAGATATTCGCCATTTCACCTTCTTTATATACGACAAAATTGCATTTTCCCCTTCTGTCTCCGCAAAACGGACAGACCACATTATACGAAGCCTCATCACCACCAGGAAGTCTCTCAATTCCTAAAATCGTTCCTACATCTGTAATTGTAAATGGTGTCATATTCTTTTCCCCAAAAGAACATGGTCCCTACAAAGGAACCATGTTCATGCAACTGTTATGCAGCCCTAAGCTCTTCCGATTCACTTTGATAATCCAGAAGTGTTTTTGCCGCTTTTACTAACTCTTTATTCGGACCCTTATACTTATTTACGATCCATTTCATGGTTTCTGTGCCTTTCACTCCGGATTCCAGAACCTGTTCCATCGTTTTTCCTTTGAACACGCCAAAGTCACACACGAATTTCTTCGCTGCTTCTACTTCCGAATCCGATGCGTCATCTTCCAGTTCCTCCTGAAGTTCTTCCATAAAATCAGCATCTTCTTCAAATGGAACTTCTTCTGCATTTACCGGGATGAATCCATCCGTATTTTCCGCTTTTTCTACCGATGATGCTTCTTCTGATTCCGGTTTTTCTTCCATTTTCGGTTTGATCGTTTCATCTTTTCCATCAAAACTCGGTTTATTTTCCGAATACTTTTCTGCTTTTTCCTGTGGGCATGATTCTGCATCTGATTTCAATTCCAACTGTTCGTAGTCTTTGACAATCGGTGTATTACCTAACAGCGGTTTCAGTTTCTGACCTTTTTTAGAAGAAACAACTGACTTTTTCCCTTCTCCGCTGGAAGTTTGCTTACCTTCTGCCCGCTTAGTACTCTTCTCTACTGCTTTTTCTTTTCCATGTACCTGCCTTGTCGGATTATTTTTCGTGTTGGAACTCTGCTTTCCATCATGCTCAGCATAATCCGGATCTTCCTGCTCACTTCCCACCTGACGGATACAGAATTTATTGCGGAAATAATATTTCAGGCCATAAGTCAATGCCGTTCCATGCGCCTTATCTGGGATCTCATTTGTTCCGGTGATATGGATCGTCACATGCCTGCATTCTTCCGGCCGGTCTGCATTTGTCCAGCAAAGTTCTACATCTGCCTCATATCTCCAGTAATCATCTTTATCCAGTACCAGATAGGTCTGATGCCCTGACTCATCATACTGTGTCGGGATTTCCCGCACAATATCGAAATTAACTCCATATTTATTTAATGCCGGTGTCATGGCTTCATAAATATCATCCAGCGTAGCAAAATCATAATCAGCCTCATCATTGTAAAATCTTTTTAAAAGAGTCGGCATTTTTCGTCTGATTCTTAACATTTTCTGTTCCAGATTCAAGTATTGATAATTTTTCATTGATTCGTTTCCTCCTATTTCTATTGTTTATGCCGCATTCCTGCTTGCGACGTTTTCATAAAGAACTATTCCACCATATGACACACTCTGTATGTCTTCAATCCGAAACTCAGCCGTTTTCCCAAACATTCGCTCCAATGTCGCTCTATCCTTTTGGGAACACCCTCGGATGGAATAATACCCTTTAGGGTTACAAAGCTCCTCTACCGACATATTCACTTGAATAACTTTCTTTTTACGGCAAAGAATTACCTGTACTGCCTTGTGACGGGTTTCATTCAGCGCTTGTATCAAATGTTTGATTTTATGAATCCGGTCATTTGGCGTGTCCAAGATTTCCCGGAATTCGTCCCGCACACAACCATACAAAATTCTCTGCTGTGAAATATACGGTATATTTCGCTTGATCCACTGCCTTGCAATCTTCTCTGCTGCCTGTTCTCCATATTCTAAAAACAATAAATATATAGCATCCGAAAAGGAAGCCTCCAGAGAAATTTGTGGTATGAAGTGAATGTCCGCAAGACTTCCATTCTGTAGGTAATAACGCTCTGCGCGTTCTCTGATTTCACTGCGCCTTACCATTGGAAGCAGGCTCTTTGTATCACATCCAGATTGGTACAGAAAGTCCTGCCAGGATGCACTTAACATTTCCTCCGCTTTTTGACTGATACATCTTTCTGCGTCCTTTCTGATATCGGCTCTATTCGGAAACCCCATTTCTTCTGGCAGTCCGAGCATTGCTGTCAATTTCTCATCCACGTCATACAGACTGCTATTCTTTTTGGAAAACAACCCTGCAAAATTCAGGTCATTCCCAGGTATAAGGTTTTTTCCTGTTCTTTTTTGAAGATACAGGTAGAAAAAGTTTCCCTGCTCTACTTTTACTACAGTATAGTCTAGATTCTCCCATGTACTTTTTGTCTCAGTTCCCTCAAGCCATGCCCAAAAGCTCCCGGTACAAGAACCCGATACTACCCAGGTAGGCAGCATTTTTGATTTGTTCCTGTTCATTACGAAAGTTCCCCTGGCATATCACAGTCATGCTAGAGCGTGTCTGAAAAACATTTTAAATTGTTTATTTTAACCAAATTAATATTGAGGCGATACAAATAAATCCCAAGTAGGTTGCAGCTAATTTGTCATAACGTGTAGCGATTCGTCGGAATGCTTTTAATTTCAGAAAATACTTTTCTACTAAATGGCGTTCTTTGTATAACCACCAATCACAATGACGTTCAAATTTAGCTCCCTTTCGGGATGGAATGGTTGGCTCTCCACCGCGTGCGTACACATAATCAAGCAATTTATTACTGTCATATCCTCGGTCAGCTAACACATTGCTTCCGTTTATTTCAATTTGATCGAGCAAAGGGATTGCATAATTGATATCATTACGCTGTCCCTCACTGATCATTAAATAAACTGGATATCCATAGGCATCTACTACCGCATGGATTTTGGTGCTGGCTCCTCCACGACTATGCCCGATTTCATTTGAAGGCCCCCTTTTTTTGCACCGGCACTATGCTGGTGCGCCTGGATAATAGAAGCATCAATGGATAATTCTTCCAATTCTGCTTCAAGACTTAAAATACGGAAAATATTATCAAGGATACCATCATCGATCCATTTTCGGAATCGGCTATAGACAGTTTTCCATGAACCATAACGTTCAGGAAGATCGCGCCAAGGTGCCCCACTACGTGCAAGCCATACAATTCCATTCATAATGATACGATTGTCTTTCCTTGGACGTCCTTGTTTTCCAGTATTTTCAGGAGGTAATAAAGGTTCAATGCGAAGCCATTCTTCATCAGTCAACTCATATCGTCTCAACATAGTGAACACCCCTTTTTCTTTATTTTATCATGAAAAAGGGAAATAAAACATGCGTTTTGTG
Organism: Blautia wexlerae DSM 19850; assembly: GCF_025148125.1. Taxonomy (NCBI): domain Bacteria; kingdom Bacillati; phylum Bacillota; class Clostridia; order Lachnospirales; family Lachnospiraceae; genus Blautia; species Blautia wexlerae. The sequence continues at coordinate 2,083,429 of NZ_CP102267.1, read as the reverse complement.
CAATTTTTATTTTTCAGACACGCTCTAGCGTACATTCATACATCGTGCAATTTTCTCTTCCATCTTTACGAGACTGGAAGGACTGCTCCCATTTTTTCTGGCAAAAAAGAGGGCTTCACAAAGCCCACAATAAATCTCGTATGCGCTGCATGGCTGTTCTCCAAAATTCACCTTAAACCGTTCCACAGTCTCAGCAATCAGTTTCTTTCCAAAACTCTGTTTCTTCATGACTTCTGACAGGGTATTTACCGGGTACCGGATACGAATATCACACAGTTTTCCGATATCTTTGAGTTTCTGTTTGTAATACTGGAAAATAGATTCCATATTTTCAGTAAATTCCTCCAATCCCTGTTTGTGACGATGCTTTGTGCGCAAGGCTTCTCCCAAAACAATGGTATAATCTCCATCTAAAATAGAATAAAAGATATTTGCTCCCGACGCCCCTACATCAGAACTCACAATACGGATAAACGTCTGAAACTTTCCAAACGGCGTTTTCCCATGTTCTGCCATCAAATCTGCATAAGCTTTTGTCATCTTCTCGTCGATAATCTTCCATGTGATCTGCGCCATATTGTGATCTGCATAAGCGTAAGAGAATTCCGCATTGTGATCGCCACTAATGTACGCTGATGCAATCATAAAAAGTTTCGGCATAGAAATAATTGCATAATCTGCCTCGTCACCAGAGAGTACTCCCCTTACCTTTCCTTCTGAAATGCGAAGAAGCGCCTCCCCTTTTGAAACCTGCAGACACTCATTGAGAATATCCGCCAGTACTGTTTTTTTTACATCCATAAGCGCCGTTCCCTTGATTCTTGCCCGGTCTTTCAGGGTGCTGACCGCCGTTTTTCCAAGCGGATACATCCCTTCCGGGAATTGTAGCAGCAATCCGGAATGTTTCTTGGTATCAGCTAACAGGTCTTTCATGTCAACATTCTCTATATCCGGCATCAGTACTTCATGTCCGGAAACAGTCAATACGCTTAAACTTCTTGACGGTACACGAATCCATTTGGCACGCTCATCAATTTCTTCCAGATACTCGTGGAAACTCAATTCATCTTCAAATTCCTTTCCGAATTCATCATAATAATACATACTGCTCCTTTCTTAGATGTCTCTTATTTCGAAGTTCCTGTCAACATCAGGATTTTTTGAATCCTTCCATCATCAATCTCAAAAAGATAACCGTCCTCACTCATTTCTGTTAACGTTCTAATATCCAGTTCGTTGATGCCTTCCCACATTACTTTTATGATCTGCATATTCTTCCTCCTTTGTTCTTCCTATACACTCCTTCTGTGGCATCGTTTCCTGTCAGGTGGAATTTCTTTTTCGTGTGATTGAAAAATTCTCCTTGTTGCTTTCATTCATGCTCCTCCTTTCTGAATGTCACAAACCAGATCTTACTGGTTCGTTTTGCATGACGGGCAATAAAAAAAGACACAAAAAGGTTCTTACACTTTTTGTATCTTTCTTATAGACTATGCCCTTTTCCAAGCGCCTTCGCACTTCAAATTTAACTTCCGGTCTTGCCGGAACAAAAATTAAAAACTCTGCCTGTTCTTACCTTGAACCTGCATAAATTTTAATTCAATTCAAGATTAGCACAATATATAGTTGTTGTCAACTTATTATATCTATATATTGTGCCGCTCTTTTTGATTTTAAGAATTCAGATACAAAATATGCTTCTTATACCAGTTCTTCTTTTGGCCCTGTCTCTTTTTCTGGATCTGCCGGATAAACTTCTTTAGCAAGCAGTCTTCCCTGTTCATCTTCCTCTGTTTGAAATGTAACTGCCTGTCCGGTTTTCAATTTTCGGAATCCCTCTGTCTGAATTTCTGAAAAGTGGACGAAAAAATCATTTCCTTTTTCATCTGTAATAAAACCGTAACCTCTTCTTGCGCTGAACCACTTCACGATTCCTGTTTTCTGTGCCATAATCATCTCTCCTTTTCTGCTTTTAATTCTCGTGTTGGCGCCACACGAAACCGGGCGGCATGGAATCGAACCATGCCCATGATCTCCTTGCCCTACTCAATTTCTTCTGCTCCGTAATAAGATCCTACATTTAAAGCAGCATCTAATTTCTGAATTCCAAAAAGAACTCCCTGTGTTTTTTTATTAAAATAGAAACGGTACTTCTTACCAATTTCAAACCGCTGCTTCTTATCCATCATCAATATCGTCTGTTTTCCATCAGAAAGGCAGACTACCACTTTATATACCCGTCCGGGAATACGTTTCCCTTTAATCTCACAGACCGTTCCTTCTATTGTCTCATAATCTTTTTTCTCCCCACATCGAAGCAGATGATACGAATATCCGATTCCAAACATCCATAGGATGATAGACCAGATAATAAAATTCAAAGAATCATTCTGCCTTCCTATATAACTTCCAAGAAAAAGGATAAGAAAAGACAGGGCACCTATTTTCAATGCCCTGTCTGCAAGTACGCCTGGAACAGACGAAATGCCTTCCATGCGCTGACGGATGTATGTGATGATCCTCTCACATCTATTTGTTTTTTTCTTATGCTTCAATCATTTCCTCCTTTACCGAACGGATGAATAATATTTTCTTTTGATATAAAAGATGTATAATCTCCAGTATTTCATCCGGCTGCTCTGCTTTCTCCAAATACTGTCTCACCTCTCCACAGTGTTGTATCTCAAGGAGAAATTCCTGATATGTCCGTTCCAGGGGTTCTTTTCGGAACACTCTGATTGCTTTTAAAAATGGGGTACCGCATGAAAAACTCTCACAAAACATCAAAAACCGTTCTCCGCCATTTCTCATAACTCTTACGACTATTGCATTTTTTAACAGATGTTCTGCCGCTTCTTTCAGCGTATCACAATCACGAAACGCAATGAGCCCACGTCCGGACAGCCACCGAAAGCAGAAATCAAATTCATCTTTTCCTGTTTTCTCATCTACATTTTTCCCAGGAAAAACTGCTTTTAACAACTGTACCATCCTTTCATAAATTTGTGTTTCTTCCACAAATGACCAAAGTAATGCATTCCAAATATAAATTTCCATACCGGATAAAATTTTTTTCTCCGCCCCAACCTGAACGCAGAATGAGCCTCCCGGCTGGTCCATCTTTACGCCCACTGCTGTATACCATCTCATTTTGTCGCCCTCCTTACAAAATTCCAAAAATAAAACCGGCTTTTAAAAGTAAATATACAGCTCCCGAACAGCCTAAAAACAACCATCCTTTATGCGATGCTTTCATATCCCATACGGTCTGATATTTTGTACCGATTATTTGCACTTTACCTGGAACCTCCCATCGGAGTTTCCGGTAGAACGCTTTGAATTCCTCATGCTGGTATCCCAACGATCTGACTTGAAAAATCTTCCGCATCTGTTCTTCCTCATTCAGCAAAATAAAACTTTTCCGTTCTTCATCGTCTTTTAATACCACATAAAACTCCGGTATTCCTTTTCTGCTTCCCTCTACGATTTTTTCAATTTCCTGATAGAAAATGCGGCAGGCTTCATATTGCCCGTTTTCCTCCGGCTGGTATACTGCCAGAGAATCTTCATCCAATTCCATATAACACCACTTAGCTTCTACAATCCGCTTACTGATTTTCCATATATGGTACAGTAAAAGACTGATTCCTACCAAAAGGACTACCAGAAAATACAGGATTTCCCAACTCACATATCCCTGTAAGGTAAAGAAAAGTAGAAGGATGCCTACAATTCCACAGCCACCTGCTGCAGCCAGATACCAATCTCTTTGATCCATTAGTTTATAAATGTCATCTTCTTTTGCCTTTAAACGCATGTCATTCCCCCTTCCTTTTCTGATGCCATTCAATCAATTCATTACATACCCGAATTGTTTCCTCACAGTAATACAGGGAGAACTTTGCAATATGCATATCCTTTTTCTGAAGGCACAATTTGTTTTGCAGCCAGATATATGCACTTTTTCGTGTCATCCCGCCCTCCTTCAAGAGTGTGTTTAATGCTCGATGCGCTAAAATTCGCTTATTGCGAAGCTGACCATCTGCCAGTTCCCCTTTCGGCAAAAGTGATTTTTTATGTGCTCCCACATACGCATCACAATCATCGGGATACCCGTCGCACACATAGAGATAACTTTCTGAATCCAGATTGTTACTGCCATATACATAAGATGCCGGATGTAGCCGCGCCATCCTGCCGCAATACTGACACCGTACACGTATTTGCCCCGGTTTCTGTTTTTTCTTTTTCATCAGCAACGCCTCCTGTCAAATGTCTCTTTTGTTTTGCAGGTATTGTAAACAATCTGATTTCTGTGAGTCAACAGTACCCTTTTTCTTTTTTATACAGCACGCTTAATCATACGGGTGATGATTCCTTCTGCCACCTCAAATTTATCGTTAATTCTGGTAACTACAAATCCAACTTCGTCACGTTTAGAAGGAAGACTTGTCATATTACAGGAATGTGCAACTGCATTCACACCAATATTGAGCCGGATAAAATACGTTCCTTTGTAAATATCTGTAATGATTCCTACATATTTGCCTTGACGTACGCATCGCTTAAGGTTATCTTTGTTCGTGTTTGCAGTTGCACCTTTTGCATCTACGGAAATATCTATTTCCTCTAGCGACCGGATATTGATCTTATTTACCATTACAAGAGTAAGATCGCCTACCTGGAATTTTTCGCCGGCATCTACCATCCACTCCCAGGCCATATCTCTTGCCCGCACAGAAACTTCCACCCCAAATACTTCTAAACGGACAACCTTCGGCGCAACAGCTATCACGCGTGCTTCCACAACCCTTCCCGGATACAGCATTGGTTTTTCCTCTTCATTTTCATTCAGATAAAACATCTGCCGTTTTTTCAACATGGCATCTTTTCTTGACGCAACCACGCTTCTGCTCTGTTCATCCAGATCGCGGATAATAAAATCAATATCGCTGCCGAGCATATTATTGGCAATTCTTGTCTGTCGGTTTAAAGTATCGGAATTTTCTCTTCCATCTCCCATAAGATTGATCATCATTTCATCCATAGGGATCAAAATACGGAATCCATTGTAATAGGTAATTGCAACTACCCATCCACTATCCAACCGTTCTATTCCTCCCAATTGCCCGGTCAGGATTTTCTTTGTTCTGTGTGCGTTTAAAAGTTGATGCCATCTGGCATCCTCCTGTTCTTCCATAGTTTCTACATGGGAATCTACATCAATCGTTAAAACACCTTCTGACAATGCTGCCCTTGGAATTCCCTGATCTTCCATCTTGTTGCCTGCTCTCTTTAATTCTGCCATCGTAAACCTCCATTCAGTTGAAAAAAGGGCACAAAAAAACAGCCGTCTGGCTGCTTCTTATGCCCTGTCATTATTTTACAGATACTATTTTAAACGGACTATAATCGGATGTCAATTTCAGCACCGTTGCAATACAGTCGCATTTTAGGTGCAATTTTATTTCACTAACTCTTTTAGTCCGTCATCATACCGGATTCTGGAAAAATACCACATTTTCCCCTGTATTTCAACCAATATCCTGTGTTGCAAAAGATATTCCAGATTTGCCGATTCCGGATTATCACGTTTCCATCCTGTTGCTTTATAGAATTCTTCCACGCTGTCATAAATCTCAATACACTTCTCTGCAAGTTCTATTTTTTCTGTTTCCTGCTCTTTCAAATATATTCCAAACTCCAGTTCCAATATTTTTAAAAATCCATATTTCACAAGGGAGTTCTCCAACCTAGCCCTCCTTTCCATCAGATGTTTCAAATGCAAACAGTTCTTCCACTTTCATGATTCTCTTTTCTTCCTGTTGTTCGCTCGTTTTTGCGTTAGCTTGTTTTTCAGTCTTTTTTATCTCCGTATCTAACGTAAGTGGATTCCCTGCTTCTGTTCCGCCTTCTTTTTTATCCGGTAAATCAGGTTCCTTCTCGGCATAGATTTTGAAATTCTGTTTCTCCTGCTTCCAGTCTTTAAACCATTCCGGAATATGTTCCTCTACCTTTTCCAGTTTCATATATTGTGAATCCGGATGCTCCAAATAATCCATTTTCCGAAAACGGCATACTTTTTGTCCGCGGATAATCAAAAGCCCCTGATCAAGTGGAAAACGCAAAATTTCATCTGGAAGAAGAAGCATTCTCTTTCCAAGTGATGTAGATTCCGTATACTCCGGCACATAATCCGTTGCACGTATGGTATAATAACTTTTTCGTATGGAAGATACCGACACAGTGATTTCTCCTGTTCTATCACTGTAATAGGATGCTGTTGTCATATCATTGCAGCCTAAAAAGATAGAAAAATCACAGCCTCCTAAAATTTCTTCCCACTGATTATCTGGATACCGGTTCTGTAGCTGCGGAATATTTTGAAACAGAATACTCATACCGATTCCCCTGCTTCTGGCAGTTGCCAGTTTCTTTTTAAAATCCGGTACAACACCCAGATTCGGAAATTCATCCAAAATAAACTGTACTGGCACAGGTAGACGGCGTTCTTTTGTACGGTCAGCATAACGCACTAATTTAATACTTAAAAATGATGTAAACAATGTGGCTAACATATCAAAGGTACTGTCCTGATCGGATGTAATACAAAAATATGCACATTTTTCTCTTCCCGGCAATGACAAATCAATTTCATCATGACTGGTAATCTGCTGCACTAATTTGTTCTGCATAATCTGTAATCTTGTTCCAAGTCCTAAAACTGCATTTCCCTTTACCTTCTCGGCTTTGGCAAACAATTGATATGGACCTCGTGCGGGATGATGAGTCGGTAATCTATCAAAAATGGCATCCAGCATATCTACGCTCTTGTTGATTAACAATTTATATGCTTCAGGAAAAGTTCTCTTTTCTGGTGGATACTCATGAAACACATAAAGACACAAAGCTTTTAACAAATCCATCTCTGTATTATCATAAAAATGATCGAATTTGTCTGTTGTATTACGAATCACCACATCACAAAAAACATCAATCAAACTGCCGTCGTCAATTTCTCCCAAACAATTCCATGCATCAGAATGCTCTAACTGAATGAGATTTAACTGTTTCACTGTATAACCGGATTCCCGGAAGTAGAACGATAAATCTTCGTATAATTCTGACTTGGGATCTGTCAGATATACGCTCTCTCCCCTGCGGATACATTGCAATGCCATTACTCGTGCAAAAGCTCGCGATTTCATACTTCCCTGTGACCCACAGACTGCAAAATTCCTATTTAGTCTGGACTCCACCGGAAGACTTATAATTTTTTCATCTTGTAGATTTCTTCCAAATATCACTCCGTCTACTTTTTCAAAACTTTTCTCGGATTGTAAAACCTGTGCACGTTCCTCTTCATCCATAAATCCTGCGGTGCCGTAAGTTCCTTTGCTGGAAACTTCAAAATTACGTTCATCGTAAGCTTCTTTTCCCGATCCTCTCCAGACAATCAGTCCTGCAACTGCCCCAAATAAGATAAAAGCGACTATGGAACACTGAATCCCTGCCACTGAAGAAATTCCATGACGGATAGTATCAATCGGTGCTAAACGTACTGCTGATTCCATAAATAACTGTTCCATGAATCCACCCACGTACAATGCAAGAATCACAAATGCGCCTGCCAATGCTATGATTTTTAAAACTGTAACACCTTTCCGGTTTATTCTTCCACCTCCTTTGCTGTATAAATATCTGTTGCCATATGATATTGTACAAGATTCCCATAATACGTCGAGATAGTATGTATGGAGTTATAAAGGGCAGTCACGAGAAGTGCACGAATATTACGAGCCTTTGTATGACTCTCATCCATACTGTGTAATACAAACTCTATATGATTTTTTGTAATTTTCTGAAACTGTTCCTTTACCACCTGCGCTGGTTTTTCCTCCCTGTTTACGCGGATAGTCTTAGAACTGGAAGTCAGTACCTCCACCATAATCCCAAGCAGTTCATCGATTCTTTCATCGTATGGATTATCATTTTTCAATGCCTCATAATCAATCTGCGCCTTTACCATATCTTCCACATACTGATAAGACTGATAGAAATCTTTTGTACGGTAATCTTTTGCTGTACTCTCTGTATATGTTTCACTGGTTTTCGTGCCACCTCCCACAAATTCCGGGGATACCCTCTCACTTATTTCGGTGACACCCCTCCCCGATTTCGGTGAGACGGTATCCGGCGGACACCTGCCTCTTGCCTCTGGTGTCCCCGTTTCAGCTTCTTTCGGATACGTCAGATGCTCTAAAACTGTTACGTTCAAATCCAAAAATAATACATTGGACACAGTTTGTCCTTTAACATCAAGTGTTCGGAATACCCTGCGCACAACACCCAGCTTTTCAAGTTCTACAACTGCATTCGTAGCATCACGCTTGGTAATCCCAAATTGATCCGCAAGCTGCTGATAACTGCGCTGCAACAGATCTGCGTGGAATTTTTTCCTTAGTCCGATTAACTGCCCGGTCATTTCATCTCGGATTTCCACCGCCCGGTACCAGTACACAATATCTGCCAATATGATAATCGCATTCAAATTAGGTTTCCCTGTGGGTTTCCGAATCGTCTTATACCAACTGACGGGAATCACATTTCCGGATATTTGAAGCCGACTCATCTGATCCACCGTAAGACTGCCTGTTTCAAACGGACTGTTCATGCCCGCACCTCCTTCACTATATGAAGGACAGTGTTACAATCCTCCTAAATAATCCAAAACTTTTTCTGTCAAAATTTCACGATATGCAACCTCCTTTCCAAAATAAGTTTCTAATACGTTTTTTTGATAAGATAAGCAGAGAATCGTACCTTGCTTTTTCCATCCTAGTTCCTGTTTCACACGTAACAAATGACGCATTTCCAGTTCATAGCAAAAATAAACCGGATTCCCTGCCTGATCGACACCTGCACTCACCTGATATTCCTGATTTCTCTGTTCTTCCAGTATCCCACATAAAAACTGATACAGTCTGATTTGTTTTTCCCGGTCTGCTAAAAGTAATACCTGTATTTTAGCCGGCTCGATTGTTGGAACATAATAATAATTCTCATAAATATCATCTACTTGAAACAGGTTCCCCTTTAAACCTCCGTCGCTGTTCAAAAGTTCTAGAAGAAATTCCAATGTATCTCCCATGATCACTGCATCTATTCGTTTCAATACGCCCGTTCTCATGCTTTCTCTTTCTACAAAGCTGCGCATGGTACGTTCCATTTTTTTCGCCCAGCGCATTCGCTGTTCCAGCGTATGGTAAACAATGTAACCGGACTCCCCGGACAGCATAATTCCACAAGCTCTTGACCCCTTAATGGCATCAGTCAGTCCCTTAAACTCCAAACTTCCGTAATATGCTGTTTGCCCCCTCCCAAATTCAGAAGCAGAACAAAACAGTTCCGGTTTTTGACTTCTGAAAATGGGAATACCCGTCTTCCAAAAAAAGACCCATACCTTGCTCATCCGGTATAAACGAAGACGTTTTTCAATCTCCGTTTTTACATGATTTGTTTCCACTGAACCCTGTAAAAAGAACGCCGTATCTTCACCATATTGTGAAAGAACATATCGCTTACCTTTTGCCCGCAGTACATATCCTTTCCATCCGGCTTTATTTCTCACAGAGATATAACCCTCTTGTTTTAATCTGGTAATGACAGACGCTGTATAAGATACAGAGCCGATAATCTGTTCCGCAAGGTCTGCCGGCATCTCTCCGCTAACAGCAATCAGCAAAAGTAACATATCCTGTTTGCGCATATAACTTTCTCCTTCCACCGTTTCTCTTTTCCCAAAACAATACCCTATCTGATTAACACTTAGGTACAGTTTTACTTTCTGACTCCCGAAAAAACGATTGTTTTACTACCTTTTCTGACATTTTCCTGTTATCGAAAAAGGCACTTTCAAACCAGATACGTTTTTCGATACTATATTTTAAATACTTTGAAGCCACCGGGGGAATTTGTCCGTATCCATAATATAAACTTCTGTCCCATCTTTATCTGCCATTCGTGTAATATGATACGTGTCTACATGCAAGCCGCTGTCTGACACAAGAAAGAAATTTGAAATCACATCAAGGACATGCTTTTCTTCAAAATTATCGTGATCCCTGATCCGTCCAAGCGGCAAATCCCGATTATACAAATGCACAAAACAAACCGTACATTTTTCATATTCCGGTATCTTTTTTTGCTCCTGATTCTGCTCGATACACCATTGCTTGAATGCAATATACAAAGGCTTATACAAATAATCGGTATATTGTTCTTTCCGATGCGGAATTAAAACCGGCATTATAATCCCCAAAATTTCATCACAATAGCCAATTTTAATTCCATGTACAGCCACAAGTTCTGACTGATACTTCTCATATTTCACCTGATCCAACACAACTTCCAGAGATAAACGCCTTAATTTTTCCGTCAGTTGTTCTCCTTTTTTCGATGCTTCCAGTATCATATCCGTAAAATTTTCATATCCGTTTTCCGTTTTACATCTTGCATAAGAGGTCAGTATATTTCTTGCTTCTGCCATCAGTTCTCCCACCTCTGCGGTTACTTTCTGTGCATCATCTAACTGCCTCTTTACCTTTTGAAATGTATCCCGGCTACCGGCTTTCTTTTCGATAGTATTCGACTTCACCATCCTCCTTTACTGTGCAATATCCAATCACATCGGAAACCTGAATCTTTGGGATGCTTTCCGCTTCCTCCACTACTACAACATGCCCGCATCCATCGATTTTTCTCCGTACAAACAGTTGATTTGTCAATTCAATATCTTCTGGTGCAACATACAGAATATCAAAGATTTCCCCGTCTCCCACAAATACGATCCGTATGGGATATTCTTCTTTGGATGCAAGAAAATGCTGTTCAATCTTCTTTTGATCCATCAAATCAAGTAGCACCCACAAACAGGTACTTGTCCCACGTTCCCAGGTTTCATATGCCGACTCACTGGACGCTATCTGTTTGGTTTCGTTGTTTGTATAGATCATGCGGTCCTTTTCCAGGGTTTTCAATGCCCGCCCCACAAACCTTTCTCTTCCATCCTTTTCAAAATAGGCGTATATCTGCCCCTTCTCCAGCACATTATATTTCTGTACCAACTCTTTTAATTCCCGTTCCACACCTCTCTGTTTGTTCTGATTTTCCATAATGCCCGTATCCTTTCCTAATAATAATAGTTATCTTAATGACATATAAAAAGCGTATTGTATGACAGATTGTTATAGTTCTTGTTTATAAACAATCTTACGACGCATACAATGACGCTTTTAATACGCATTATTATAAATCTACTTGCTTATATAGCCTGCTTTCCATATGCCTGTCTTCCATATTTCTGCAAACGTTCTTTTAGTTCCTGCAAATCTTTTCTGTCCGTTGTAATCAAGTCTTTTTCCAACTGGCTCGCCTTAAAATCTACAATCAGATTATTACTGTTGGTGGAAATCAGACCGGTTCCTCTTTCAAATCTTGCAATGGACATTGCTTCTGCCTCTGATAAATCAAGTTCCTTCCTTATATTCTCCGCTTCGCTAGGTTCCATATTGAGAATGATTTTCGTCTTTGAGTTATTCAGAATACCTCTGCCAAGCTTGCCGCCCTTTAGAGCAAAGAAATCTACAAGGTCCTGTGTTGCACAGATTGCAGAACCGCCGTAAGCACGAATTACTTTGAAAATCTCCAGCAGATATTCTCCTGCCAATTCGTTTGACACCAGCAATTTCCAAGCCTCATCCACAAAGATTGCTTTTTCTACAGTTCTGTCTTCTTTTGCCTTTGCCCATACAAAATCCAGTGCAACAAACATTCCCAACAACAGATCCCCGGATAACTCTGAAATATCCAGAACAACATACTTATTTGATAAATCCACATTTGTTTTTTGATTGAATGTTGCTGCCGAACCATGTACCAAACGATTGAGAATGTTTGCCATCCTCCGACATTCTCTCTTTCTTAATAAGACTTCATGTAAATCACCTAAAATCGGCATATCTTTGTATTGTCCCGGATTATCAGAATCTTCTAAACTCTGATTATCATGGGTAATTCCCTTTTCTGCATAGGTAATCACTAATGCTTCATCTAAAAGCTGTTTTTCTTCATGGCTCAAATCTGGGATCAGCAGACTGAAGAAAATATGTAAACTTTGGATTTTCATTGCCAGTTCAGAACGCTCTACTGTATATCCATCCAAAATTTCACTTGCAGTCCTATCTGTCGGACGTATTTCCATAACGTTGATACAGTTTGGGGAAGCTGGAGAAATCTGTATAAAAGCCCCACCGATATTATTACAGGCTCTTGCAAATTCATGCCCTTTGTCTGGTGCAATAATAAAGACCTGCACATTTTTCCTTCTCAGTCTTAATGCCATTAGCTGCATGGTAAAAGTCTTGCCAGCGCCTGATGTTCCCAGAATGGCAATGTTGGCATTCTTATATATTTTCGTATTGAAAATATCCACGATTACGAGAGAATTATTCGCCTTATTAACCCCCATCATAATCCCATCTTTATCCGACATTTCATAGGAAGTAAACGGATAGCAGCTTGCCACTCCGGAAGTCAGTACATTCCGTTTGGATCTCTCGTACAGTTTTTTATCCAGACATAGCAACGGCAAAGAAGACAGAAATGCCTCTTCTTCCCGAAACATACAGCTTGTCACACCAATATCCTGCGAATTTAATAATTTTGTCATTTCTTTTACACGCCATTCCACCTCTTTCGTACTGTATCCGGTAATGGTAATCAATGTACTCATATAGTAGAAGTCTTCACTTCCACTTAATCCGCGTTTCAGATAATATCCTGCATGGATGGATTCACTTAAATCATCAAAATCAGTATTCGTATCATAGGTATCTTTAATCTTCGACCGGTTCAGACGAATACTTCTTCCTATGCGTTCCATAGATTTGCTTTTATCCTGCCGGAAAAAGAAAACATCTACATCAATTCCTTCACCTGCATTGATTAAAAGTGACAGCCATCCTGCCGGCACTCTCGATCTGTATTTATGGGAAGGTATCAAAAGATAGCTGTAGTACATCCCATCAATAACAAGATGACTTCGGTGACGCATATCCATCGTCTCTGGTGCAATCAATTCCGTAACCGGAATATGACGAATACTGTCCTCACCGTTCTCTTTCCGGTAATATGCTACTACCTTTTGGGTACGCTCTTCTAAAGACTCATAAACACTTGTCCTTCGATTTAAAATCTGATACAAAACATCTACAAGAAACCGCGTATCGTTTTCATGCTCCAAAACAACATTCCCACATTGAGAAAGATATTTTTTAGCAGTCTGTACTACTGATTTCATGTACGGAAGAATATCATGTTCCCTCGGATTTTTATTATTGTTATAGGATTGATACTCAAAAACCATAAAAAAACGTCTTGTAATTGCTTCTTTCCTTCCAAGTTTCTCAATAAGTTTTGCATAATCCTCCTGAAGCATTTTTACCCTTGTGTCACATTCCCTTTCCGCCTCCTTTTGTATTTTTTCAATATACTCCGAAATATCTGCTTTCTTAGACACAACCTTAAACTGTATTCTGACTGGAGCAATTTTTAAATAAGACATAAAGGACATGATAATATTCCGTTGCTCAGAAGGCGAACGCAGCAAAAAGTTAATCGGCAGAATTTCTATCAGTTTCACATAACGATGATCCGTTGTGTAGATAATTCCATTTTTTATCTGTCGTATTGGAAGATAAGATGATACCCAGGTTACCGGCAGTAAATCCAAATCCGGTTCACGTTCTGTGTCCTTTTTTCTTCTAGTATCCATTCGGACAACATGTTTCTCTTTCGCTGGTTCAGTTTTGTCGAGTTCTTTTTTTAACTCACGTTCCTCCTGCATCTGAACTTTCCGCATCCGTTCCTCTTCCCGAAAACGCTGCCGTTCCAATTTTTGCTGCTCTTTACGCTCTTTTTTCTCTTCTTTCAGATTCTGTTTTTCTGCCTGTTTTGCTTCTTTGAGCTGACGCTTCAACTCTTTTACTTCGTTTCCTATGACGCTCGCCTCCTTTTCCCCTCCGGCTTCTGTATTGCTGTTTCCTCAATCTGCGATTCCGCTTCAAACGGTATTTACCATCCGGAACTGTAAGTATTCTCCGACCACACAGATATTTCAAAAACTGAAATAAAAAAGAAGTCAAACTTTCTCCCTGCACACCTAATACCGCAAAGATTACAATCGGTATCATCACAATTACCCCGGCATAAATCTTACCCTTTACTCCAAGATCCGTCGCCAAAAGTGCCTGCAATAAAAGAAGAGCCAGAAGGCCTGCTTCAAATGCATTCCTAAGTCTGACTCTTCCTGAAAAAATAGTTCCCTCCTGTGCAAAATTCGGCGGAATCGTATATACATCTACCCGTTCTCTCTGTGCGATTTTAACCACCTCCTGTTAATCATACTTGTTTCTTTTCTTACGAACCAAAAGCCCTATAACCAAAGCAGTTCCTGACAAAATTCCAATCCCCAAAAGATACTTTACGCTCCCTTGATCTTCCTCCAAAAGAGTTTTGATGATATTTTCTTCATCCACTGTTTCTTTTATCTCTGTATGCAGAGAATTTTCCGACTTTTCTTTTTGTATTTCTGCCACTGTTCCAATCTCTTCTTCCATAACCATAATTTTCAAAAGAAGTAACTGATCTGGTTTTACCTTTAGTTCCTCTTGGGAATATTCCGTTTTATAGACACATTCTTCATCTGCCGCTTCCACTGATTTCACCATATAGATTCCTGTATTTACCGGAATATTCTGTTCATACAGGTTATCCTCTGATAATTCATACTGTCTGCTTGCACCATTTTCCTTTTGTATTGTGACAGAAATTTTTCCTGTAAATCCCGTAAAACACTCTGTCCGTAAAGCAAGTGTCGCAGACGGTTGTTCGGTATCTGTGAAATTCTCTGCATACGATTCTCGTTCTTTCCATTGGACAGTTTCCGGATCTTCCTGATTTTTATCTGTCTTCGCAAATACATCTATGGAAAAAAGACTGAAAAATAGACTACATGCGGTAATCAAACAACAAACTTTGCTTTTCAACTGCATCTACCACGCCTCCTATTTCTTTCCAATAATCCAAAATGCTCCCGCACTTAAATCACGTCCGTATGATTTAATCGTATCAACACTATAGACCTTTGTGCTTCGCTCTCTGCTCGCACAATCTGCAATCGTGATGTAACCGTCTCTTGTCACTCCGGTAAGTACGATAAAATGTCCGCTGCCACTTCCTGTTATGGTATATGCTTCACATATTTCGACAACCATTTTCCCTTCCTTCAGCGATTGTACAACATAGTCCATACGGTCTTTTCCCACGCGCTCACATGTCAATCCCCAGTTACTTGCAGCATTTCCGATGAAAGAATGTGCCGTCCCCACTCCTGACACATATTCTCCATTCTGAATCGAAAATGCACAGGTCGTCTGCGGATTTACCGTTTGCCCAGTAAGAGTAGATATGACAATTGACATTGAAGTTGGTCCACACCCTGCTGCCCCAATAGTACTTGTTCCATAAGGCATACTGCCCCATGGTTCTTCGGTCTGATTAAAATAGACCACTTTTTTTACTCCTTTTCCGACTGTATCGTATGTAAAGATATCTCCCGATACATCAAGATTACTGACATAGGTATCATCTCCTCCGCCGGTCACAAAATCTCTCCATGAAAACAATGAGAAAAAGGCGTCTTTTAAGGCTGATACACCATCCTCCATTACTTTTAATACTTTTAGTACCAATTCAAAAGTACTCTGGCTCGTAACATATTTATATTCATACCCACTTCCAGCTTCTGGTTGTGAATTAAGAAGGAGTGCAAGTGTATACTCAACCGTTTTTTTCGTCACAGGAACCGTTTCTATCACTACGTTTTCTCCGTCTTTTTTCATCTTTTCATAGGTGTCCTTATCTATTCCGATCTTCCCCGTTTCTGAAATCTGATAGTATCTGCTTTCCGTAGCCGCTTGTTCCTTCTCATCTGTTACAGACCATGAAAAAAAGCTGTCAACATGTTCTGTGACAGCATTCTTTAACAGTTGATACGGTTCACTTAAATCCTCATCTGATTCTGTATCAGCACCGCTTTCCGTCTTTCCTTCTGCAATCGTCAAATATCCCAAGACCTTTTTCACATAGTTTTGTGTCTCTTTATACGGCGGAATCTGATAACCGTATTTTATGACTGCCCCCGGTCCCGCATTATAAGCAGCAATGGCAAGCTCCAAGCCGTTAGAATAATCTTTAAATCGCTCCAGATTGCCTGCAATATATTTTGCCCCGCCCATAATATTTTGACGTGCATCATAGGGATCTACTCCCAGCGAGGCTGCCGTTGCCGGCATAAGTTGCATAATACCGATTGCACCGGCTCCAGAAACTGCACCCTGGTTAAAATTTGATTCAGTTTTTCCCATTGCTTTAAGCAGAGCCACAGGAACGCCGTAAGTTTGTGCCGCCTCTTCAAAATAAGAATCATATTGACTTGTCAGATCTGTTGACATATCTCCCCATTCACTGGAATATCCTAAAAATTTATTCCTTGTACTGTTATCCCAAATATCCAGCAAAAAGATGGAAAGATAATAACTTGCATTCCTCTTGAACTTGGTTTCATATTCGTCTATCACAGATAACTGGTAATCGCTATAGTTTTTCTCCTTATCTGCATCAATTTCTTCAATCTTCAAATCTCTGTTTTGCTCAATAATCGCTAGAATTTCACGCTCATACTCCTCTTGATCAAAAATCTGCTCGATCCGGATTTTCAAGTTAGAGAGTTCTTCTGACTGAGCTTCATTTGCAAAAGCGTCCGCATCAGCAAATCCCAGATAAGTCAAAATAATGCCTATAAGGTTCGCAATAATAAACACAAATAGAAAAATTGCTCCAAAAATGCCGCCAATCACCTTCCAGAAGGTCTTACTGGTTACAATCACACCGACCACTGCTCCCAATGGACCTGCAAGGGCTGTTCCTGTTGTTGCACCAGCCGCTGCTGCACCGCCTTGCGCAGAAGCAGTCGCGGCATAGGCTGCCTGTGATGTATGAGCTGCTTTTTGTGCTGCTTTTGCTCCCTGTTTTGCCTGATTGACCGCTTTTTTTACTTGCCCTGCTGTTTGTGCCGCTTGACTTGCAGTGCCAGCCGCCTGATCTAAAGGAGAGGATTCTGACCTGTCATCTCTCATACATACACCCCTCCTTATCTCAGAAAATGATCTTCACTGTGACTGTGGTTTCTCTGGTTCTTCTTACGAAATTCTTCTCTTGTTTTAGGAACTTCACGAATTTCTCCTGATTCCGAACCAATTCCCTGCTCCCTTTTTTTCAATTCCTCTGCATGAATGCCTTGATTTGACCCCATATTAGTAGAAGTATTTTGATACATCGGTCCGTCAAAATCATGATAACCTTCTGATTCATATTTGCCCTCCTCACGAGCTGAACTGAAATCCGTATGAGGCGATCTTCCTTCTGATGTATAACCTTGTCCGCCTGCTGTATAAGAAGATTCCCATTCATTAGACGCATATACTCCACCAGAAGTTTCAGAAGAATCCGATAGTTTCATACCGGCGCTACCACTTATTTCACTAATGATTCCACCGGATTGTACGGATGCCTGCTCTCCGGATGAGGGATTTCCGCCTGAAAGAGCTGTTTCCCCGCCTGACGTATCCATTCCACTTCCAATTCCGATATCGTCGCCTCCAGCACTGCCGATTGCATTTCCTTCTAATTCCATATCCGGTTCTGAAGATTCTTCCATTCCAGCTTCCTCTTCTTCTACTGGATAATCGCCAAGATCATTAACTGCACTTCCTTCTCCCGTAAACGCACCATTTATATCGGAATTGTCCATACCATCTACAAAAGCGTCCGCATCATTTTGTGATGTTGTACCAGAATCAAAATCTGTGGCATCCTGCATACCACTCATATCCATCATGCCATCCTCTGTTTCAGCAAATGAATCTGGCGGCATCATACCCATTTCCTCCAGAACGCTGCCCGGTTCGTCATCCATTGTATCAAAATCTCCATTTGCCAGTTCCATATCTGCTGTTTCATCTGTCGTAGCGCCACTAAACTCATTTTCTCCATCCATACGCATAGCATCGCTATCACCTGGAAATCCCATTGGAATTGGTCCCGGAGCTGCATCTGTCATTCCTGCTCCATCTGTAGCTGCAGTCTGGCTTTCCGTACCCGTAGGACTACTGCTGCCCGATGATTCTCCGCTACCTCTGCCAACATGTGACAAAACTCTACCGGCAGCCATCATCAATCCAAGCGCTCCGATTCCAGTTGTTGGTCGTCCAAGATTAACGCCTAGTGATGATAAATAAGAATCCAGTTTAAATGTAACTTTACAAAATCCTACCAAACATAACGTCGCTACAAAGAATTTTGTAAATCCGTATGCACTCGCATTCAGATTTCCATATCCAGATAAAAACATTTTCAAGCACCAGGAATTCAGAAGAATCAAGATAATCTGTCCTCCAAACATTTTCGCCCATGATGCAAGAATATTATTTGTCGCTTTCGATCCGCCTGTACCAAATGCCAAAGGTGCTGTATAAGAGAATACTCCTAAAAGTACATAGCGTTCGGCAATTACAAAGAGCATTTTGAAATAATTCCATGCAACTACAAACTGCATAATCAACATTAAAATCGCTATGTTTAAACTGTCAATTCCCAGTCCGCCTGTCAGTCCTTCCAGCACCGATACATACTCTGAAAAACTGCTTACTTCAACATCTGTGCCTGTGATCCATTGATATGGTGTTCCTGCTACCGCCAGAATGTAATCCACCAGCGGTTTCGCTGCTACAATAAAAAACAGACTAATTCCAGTCCGGCATACTAATTCTATTGGATCTTCACTGGCAACCCCCGCTTTCCCGAACATACTTTTAAATAATTGCCAGACACATATCAAAAGAAGCAGAGCAATTCCCATCGGCAACACTACATTTTTATACAAGTCCCCTACTACGGAAAATAGTTCCTCAAACAAGCTAAGGTCACAGGACAGAAGTTCGGTAAACATATCTGTTACAAGTGTCATCATATCAATGACAAACTGAGATAACATCTCTCTGATTCCTTCGACCAATAATTCTAATAACCAACCCATGTATGTGTTTTACCTTTTCAGGTAACCCCCTTTCTGCCGGGAGAGCACCGGCTTTTTCTTTGTTTTCATTAACCGCCGAAGATACTCTGTGGAATAATACTTTCGAAATAAGTTACAATAGCTCCCATCGTCATGAGCGCTGCCCAACAAATAATGATTCTTTTTAACCAGGATCTTGATTCATCTACAGTACGTCCCGATTTAGAAAAATTCATTAAAAACAAACAGACCGCCGCACATACAACCGCTGCTACTGTAGCAATTCCTGCCACATCCTTATACACTGTCTGCATTGCATTTTTAGCTGTTTCAAAAATCCCAGCTGCGAACGCAGGGGATGCGGAAACTGCAATCAATACGACTGCCAAAAATGTGACAAACGCAAAACAGGGAACCAGTTCCATGTACTGATTCCCTGCTTTATGACTAGCTGTATTCTGTTTTCTGATATTTCCCGTCAATAACTTCCCTCCCTTCTAATAAAAATCTGTATGTTCCCGTCAGATTCCCGTCTGCACAAATACGACAGACACCTAATCTGCACACAAAAAAAGACAGCCCTTCTGCGGCTGCCCGTTCATTGTAATGTTTTGCGGCTCTCCATGAAAGTCTCATCCATGCACAAAACTTTACTTTATCATTGTATATTTGCGGAAGTCATCTGTCAATATCAATAGGTTCGCAATATAGTCGCATAATCATAGCAATTTTATCTCTTATCTTATTTTTGGAAAGGCTATCCATATTTGACAGCCTTTCCTCTCCCTTCTATGCAGCTATCGGCATTGCATTATCTTCTACCATCCCAAAATCAATACAGTAACGAATCCGGTCTGTTTCAAATTTAATGTATGCATCCGTTACCTCAATCACACGCCTCACTCTTGCTGTTTCTTTCCATGTTCCATTGCTGAAATATCTTACAGTCATTCCTCTGATTATCGGCAATACAACTTTACCGTAAATCTGTACAAATTTTTTGGGTTTCATTCGTATTCCTCCTTTCCCATTCTTCTTTCGTCCTGCTATCCTGTCCTCCTCTCCGATACTTTCTACTTTCAGACATACAAAAAAAGACACTGATTATCCTAAAACAATCAATGCCTTTCTTCCGAATTTACTCGCAGATATCTGCCTAAATTTTAGTTTCAACCTACGCTGAAACAAAAACAATGTCTTCCAGAATCTGTTGTCTGAAAAAAATTTGTATCACTCTTATCATAGTTCAATATATCGTATTTGTCAATCATTCAAGCACTATATATAGTGTTTATTCTCTCTTTATTCCCATTTTGTAGGGATATATGGAAATTTTAAAATACATAAAAGCATCGTATAAACCAATTCCTGATACAGATCTTCGTCGAATTTTTCATTTATAATCGCCTGACTGATCAGCAAAGGGCGATACATTTCAATAATATCCATCATTGCCTTTTTATCATACGTTCTTGCATACTGTAAAAGTTCTTCAAATTCCATATTTATCACCCCTTAGTAATTTCCGCATCTTTTTCAAAGCGTTATAATATGTATTCTCCGCCTTTTTTTCAGACATCTCCAGAATCCTTCCAATTTCCCGGAATGTTTTTTCGTAAAATATACGGAGCAAAATTACCTTTTTCTGTTCTTCCGTCAAGGTAATAATCGCATGAAATAGCTGTGCATCCTCTATTTGTTCCAACAGTATTCTGATCTCCGTAATTCCATTAAATATTTTTCCAGACAACAATTCTATTTCTCGCAGTAAATCTTCTGTATTCTGTCCTGGAACAATCAACCCATCTGCATAGCTTGTCTCTATACATTCAATCCTGCATTTTTTCTTCAGGTAGTGTCCTTTTGCATTCAAAACTGACTGTTTCACATACGCACTAAACTGTGTTTTTAAATCGCTATCATATTTATTCATTTCTGCCTCCTGAAAGTTTTTTCTGTTTCGCTGAAACCTCCAGGCGGCGCTCTTATCTTGCATCTTTTCTGTTTTCGTACACACTTCCACAGAAAGCTGCCATTTCTGATAAAAAAACAGACTGTCAGGAATAGTTCCCAACAGTCTGATAAATCTATTTGTTTTCTCTTTTTTATGTATCTTTTCTTAATAGGCTTACCTTATGTCCCAAGAAAATACTTGCAAAAGAACATCCGTCATCATACTTCTACCTGAGATTATACCTTTCTTTTTTGCTTTATCTTGTCAAAGCGATTTTTCCGGTATAATCTTAACAGTAGCAATATATAGGAATTCTTACATTTTACCAGTATTTTCCTGCTTAACGGTCAATATTTCCTCGGTATCCTCTCTCCCATCCAAAAACTCCTGAATATCACCGTCAAATAAAGTAAATGTATCTACTGCTACTTCCTCAATCTTTTCAAAATCACAATCAATCCGATCCTCACTGTATGCTTCCTCTTCATCACGCCTATGCTCAATCATATCTGTTAATTCCTCTTCTCTTACGGATGGTCCGTACTGATATCCGCATTCCGGACAGATACGTGTTTTTTTCGGTATTTTCATCTTACATTTCGGACAAATCTTAAATTTACGCTGTTCGATATCCAACTTTACCGCATATAAAATGATTCCTGCGCTACATATAAAAATAATAAAATTTCCAGCCATCCTATTGATTACCTGAACCCCAAGTCCTATAAGCTGTAACGCACACAATCCGTAAATCCTATTCGTTCTCATATCCTGCCTCCTAAAATAACTTTTTAATCAAAATTCCCCGGATTGCACTTCTTCCAACACATCCAAAAGAACGTGAATCCAAGGAATCTGCTATGTTGTCTCCTATTAAAAAATACTCATTTGCGGACACTCGAAAATCTATATTATTCTGCCCATTCTTGACAGACTCTGCTGCCCATTTCCCATTGACATATACCCCGCTTTCATCAATGTTGACAGTATCACCCTCTGCTGCCAGTATTCTTTTTACTACTGTATAATCCAATTCATCTATATATGCAGTAACAATATCTCCTTTTTGTGGAACACCCCACTTTTTTAATAATAATGCATTTCCATTTTGGAGTGTTGGCTCCATAGACTCTCCACTCAAATAAACGATAGAAAAAAAGTTCTGGAACACCAGCAATATCAACACCGCAACGATGAACGCCTGTGTTATTCGCCTTGCATTTCTTTTGGTTTTCGTATTTTCAGCTCCTTTCTTACTCTATATCTTCAAATACTGCATAATTCTGACGCATTAAATCAGCTTCCTCCTGATCTAATCCGTTATTGTTCTCAGCTTTCACTTGAATCAGCCGATCACCTCGATCCGGTTCATCTTTCTGAATAACTGTCTCTTTTAGTGAAATGTGTGTTTTCGCTGACCGTTCTACAATCGGCGTTTTTCCGCTTTGCAATTCCCAGTAAGCAAGTACTGCCTTCACAATATATCTTGCCTTTTTCCTGCCACATTTGTTCAAAAACTCGCTTACCCGTCTATGATCTTCATCAGCTTCGTCAAACTTCAAATTAAAACGGTATTCATCCTGTTTTGTCATAAGGACTCCCTCCTTTACTGCATCCCTATATCAAACAGATATTTTTTCCGATACCCCCGTACATTGACCTTGGAATCATTTACAACATAGTATTCTCCGTCATAGTGCTTCCACACATCTTCAATAATCTTGGATAGAAGAATCGAACCTCCGCCCACGAAAATTGTCATCGACGAACGTAAATCAATGCCACACTCCCGGAACATTCCCAACATTTCTTCTACGTGCTCGGTAACGATTTCTTCTACACGCTTTCGGATTGGTTCACCATACATACAGTTTTCGCCCTTCAAAATGGAATCAATATCGTTTTCCTTCAAATCCAAATCAAACTTTTCACGAATTCCTTTATTCACCCTCTGATACATGGATATCACACCTTTTCCGGTTGAATCTGTATAATTCCACAAAATCATGCCTTTTTCCAGCAACATATAATCCATCGTAAATCCACCAATATCAATCATCAACACTTTCGGATAAGTGGA
This sequence comes from Blautia wexlerae DSM 19850, assembly GCF_025148125.1. Lineage (NCBI taxonomy): Bacteria > Bacillati > Bacillota > Clostridia > Lachnospirales > Lachnospiraceae > Blautia > Blautia wexlerae. The sequence continues at coordinate 2,060,200 of NZ_CP102267.1, read as the reverse complement.
TAATTTTAATTCTTTTGCCATATACAAGTATGCGGCATACGTCTGCATATGAACAAATACGTTTGAAAAAGTCACTCGGTATGATTTTCCCATATATACAAAGTGAACGATTTTCCCATCCCGGTAAAAGTATTCTCGGAACTTCTTGTATTGTCCTCGATAATACAAGGGTGGAAGTCCTACAACAAGGTCCATGCTTATTAGTTCTCCCGGTATAAATGATTTTGAATGGCTCATTTCTTCCAACTCTTTTGCAATCGCAAAAAGCGTCAGCAGATAATAGCGATCATCCATCGTCTTATCCGGCAGATATACATTTCTCTCATGGCTCAATCGGTAATATCTGCCCTGATACATTAAAGCTTCTTCATTTTCTCCTGGAACGTCCGCCAGCATTGTGATCCCTGAATTAAATTCAAAATTCTCTGTCTTGATTGCTTTGTTTCCTGTGTCAATCGGCATCATAAACATATTCTCTGTCTCCTTTCCGGTACAAACCATAAAAAACTTATTGCGTAATTTATGCGCATTCATTACTTGCACCTACTATAAATTTTTCGCATTTGCTACGTCAACAGAATCGCTATTCCTCTTCAAAATTATTTTTGAAAGACTCAATTAGCTTTCTGCTCTCATCCTCATACCCCCATAAAATGCTGCTGACAGCCTGAAATGCCTGCTCACGCCATCGAAAATAAGTTGCCCGGTGTATTCTGGTAATTTTCGGGAAATGTGGTTCCAAATGGTCTAATATTTCCTCTATATTTTCCGCTTTCCTTGCTGACATATAGCTGTAATATAAAACCCAGTAATAACGTTCGCCCTGCGGATGAAACTTCCGCATCAATTCTACTGCTTCATCTATCAGCTTTAAAAACTTATTGGCTTGATTGATTGCCTCAACCCGCTGCTTCATGTCGTCTAAATCCTGATTGATATCCATGCCGGCTTGATAAATATGATCCAAAAATTCATCCAGATTTGTACCATACTCTTCTTGTACCCTGTGCTTTACTTGATTCACCTTAATCTGCATTCTCCAATTTACAGAACGGTATATTTTAAACAGACGGATCACATCATGGTAAGCAGTATTGTCTTCTCCTTTAAAATCTTGATTTATTACACCCGATTTTCCCATATATTCGCCCCCAATTCTTTCATGGTATCTTTCCTGTGTTGTTTCATCCAGCAAACTCCTAATATCAACATATAATCCCTCCAAATTGTTTTATCCTGCATTCATCCCGTCTGAACGATTCAGCTCATTACCGTATTCAGTTGTCAACGAATCATGAAAGCTTATCTCAGCCTATAATGAAAATAGGATACTGACTCCACTACTTTTTTCACTTCTCTTTTTGCCTTACAATAGTCTTAGGCAGGATTAAGTTTGATTGCACCTTGGAGGATTTGCACCCCGTTTGTCAACGTAAATGATTTGCCCTTGAGCACAGCATATTGTCGCACCTTTTATGAATAGCACGAGTAGCAAAGTCCGTATTATCTCGGGCAAATCTCCTGCCAATTCTATAGTAAAGGAGTTGTTCTGTATGAAAGACCTTCTGGAAATTTCCTGTGGACTGGATGTCCACAAAGAAAAAATTGTTGCATGTATCCTGACTGGTCCTCTGGGCAAGCCAACCCGTTCTGAAATCCGTGAGTTTTCTACATTGATTCCGGATATGATAGCATTACGGAATTGGATCGTTTCTAAAAACTGCCATCATGTAGCTATGGAAAGCACCGGTATCTATTGGATGCCGATTTATGAAATACTGGAGGATGCTTTCTCTGGTGACATTACCCTGCTTGTTGTAAATGCACGCCATATGAAAAATGTTCCTGGCAAAAAGACCGATATGCGGGATTCCGAATGGATTTCCACCTTGCTTCGCGCCGGACTTTTGAACGGAAGTTTTATTCCCGAAAAAAGGATTCGGGAATTCCGCGATCTAAATCGTTACCGTAAGAGTGTCATCCGCGATATTACGTCACAGAAGAACAGGATTGAGAAATTTTTACAAAGTTCCGGCTTCCGTCTATCATCCTTTATTTCTGATATTTTTGGCGCTTCGGGTAGAAACATCATTCTGCATTTAGTTGAACATGGGCAGATTGATAAAACTGCTTTAGATTCTTGTCTCAAAACCAAGACCAGAAACCGTATTGATGAAATTCTCATGTCCGTGAACGGAACACTGTCAGAACACCAAAAGGCATTTTTAAGGATTCTCATGACTCATTATGATTCTTTAAAGAAACATCTTGCTGAAATTGAAACGAGTCTCGAGGAAGATATGGCTCCATTTGCCCTGCAGGTTGAGCAGTTGAATAGCATCTATGGAATAAGCACAACTGCTTCCTGTGCAATTATTGCTGAAATCGGTATTGATATGAAGCCGTTTAAAACTGCGGAACACATCTGCTCATGGGCCGGTTTGTGCCCAGGTAATAACGAAAGTGCTGGAAAACGAAAAAGCACCTCTGTCACAAAAGGCAATCCTTACATAAAAAGTATGCTCTGCGAAATTGCCTGGGTGATTGCAGGGAAACGCAACACTTATCTTTCGGCATGGTACTGGAGAATCAAACAGAAAAAAGGAGCCAAAAAAGCGATTGTCGCACTTGCCCGAAAACTTCTTGTCATCATCTACACAATGTTAAAACAAGGAACTCTATTTGACGAATCCTGTTTTGAAACAAGACGTAAGCACTGTGAACAAAAACAGCTTTCTCGTTATATACGGGAATTGGAAAAACATGGTTATCATGTGGAAGCTCAAAGCTAGCCTTTCTTAAATACGATCAATCTCTCACTACAGGCAGCCAATACTGTGACTGCTTTATAGTGATGCTTTCATAATTGTTGAAAACATTTGTTGTCAAGGTTCAGTTTTTGGCTACGAGTTTTATTTTCGTAGCAATGTACCAAACTTCAGTAAATAAGAAGTCCGTACACAAGGCTTTTCTGTAAATTTCATGAATTTTTTCGGAAAGATTAAAAAAATTTTTCAGGCAAATAAAAAAACACGAAAGCAAAAATCTACTCAGATTCTTACTCTCGTGTTTTAATACTTGTTAAAACAGCTTTATTCAATTTCTAAATTATTGAAATAACTCACCGTATTTTTATGACATTTGCATCCACTCTAGTTCCTATGTCCACAGAATCAGACGGCTTCATAAAGCTTCACACCTTCCTTCTGAACATTTTCGTAAAAAGGACAGGCTTTTACCCAATGATTAAAATGATCCTGATTTCTCACCACAGGCATCATCCAAATATCATGTGCAACATTATACTCAAATCCTACCTCGGCAAGTTCATCCGCATATTGATCAATCTCATCATCTGGTAGATCTACTAGAATCATAATATCCACATCTGACTCCGGCGTATAATCGCCTCTGGCATAAGACCCGTACAGAATGACGCTTTTCAAGTGCAAACCATATATTTTCTGAATTTCAGCCAGATAATCTGTAAGTAATGTTTGAATCGTCATTAGCATAAAGCAGTCCTCCTTTCCGATTATCTCTAAATTATAGTATAATCTCATTTCTGAAAGATTATATTGGATACATATTTTGCATTTTGTTCAATAATATAGTTGCATCAATTGTTTTTATAATTCTGCACTGAATTTTGAACGTAAGATTAAATAATAACAGATTATCTATCTCCATATTATTTTCTTTTATGTTACTCTTTGAAAAAACATTTTTAAAAATTCAAAGGATTTTCATTTATCTCTAGTTTATTCCAGAAATCTGACCATCCATTAATATGTTCTTCTGCACCAACTTTATATATGTTTTCTATTTCTAAAGTATCTGTACCATTTAGCCACATACAGTGCATTTTTAAAATCTCTTGTAACCCCCAAATATTATCTTCTGTATCATAACGTGAAAATAATGCAAATGTAAAATTCTCCAAGTCTGTCATCAATCCATAGTCAGCAGATGACCATCCTTTTTCTATGCGATGATAATATACAGTAAGTATATCCTGCAATATTTTTTCTACTTCATCTTCTGTCAGATACGGAAATAATACATTGTACAGCCTATTTACTCCGTCATAATCTAATTGCTCTGACTTTCTTTTCTTTAGCATATTCATAATTTGTTTCTTATGCCTAATGATACTATACGAATCCACTCTCTGTGCTGTCTGAATAAAATATTCTATGTAGTCCCATGAAAAATCACTTTGTTCAAATTTTTCTTCTATATATTCAAACATTTCATCACAATCCATTTCAATCACACTTTCAAGAAACGACTTCACATTATCATAATATCCTGACTCATACCATCGCTTTGGAATAATATGATTATGCTCTGATCTTCCTAATCTTTTTTGAGTATACTCACAAGGCGCTATTTGTTCCATCCTTTTCTCTAGTTCAGAATACCCTAATCTATAAATACACAAAGAAAGTGCCTTATGAACATCAGCACAGTAAATTTTATGCTTAGTATTATGGACGTCATAGAAATTTGCCTGCTCATCTATTGGGAAATAGTTAACTGTTTTTTCCCATATCTGTACAAGTTCTTCTTCAGAAAAAAAGCAGTTTTCCAATGCAGATATAATCCCATCAAACACAACTTCTATCCAATTGTCTTTAATAAATTTAATCATTTGGGAAAATTGAAAAAAACTATCTAAGCTCATATTTGCTGCCGCAGTAGACACTGCATTATCTATTTGGACAAAAGCTCTATTATCTCCAATTCTTGATGCATATTCAGAAATATTCATTAAAAGGCTTCCTTGCTCCTTCCAAATTTCTTTTTTTTCTTTGGAAGTTCTCTCAAACCACTGCAACGGATTAAAAAGACTATAATCCTTACGCCCAACATAACCAATACTTCTTGCATTTATTAATGCAGTAGCTTTTTTTATTCTTTCTTCCCACCCCATCTCCTTTGCTATTTTTAATAATACATTGGAAATATAATCTCGCTCAGACAACTCTTCTTTCCATATCTTACCATCAGAATTCATCCAAGCATCGAAAAATAACTCTATATAGGCTCCTTTTCCCTTTGCTACTAGATATCGCCAATATACTTCCAAAAGTGCAATTTCTGAATATGTTTCTGCCTTTATGCACAAACTTTTTTCTAAAGATTCTTGAAACACATGAGGAAGATTATCTATTATTCGAATAATACTTTCTAACACTTTTTTTCTATAAGAAGTTGTATCAATGCTAAAACAACCATTGTAATATCTATCATCTAAAATGATATCCAGCAATGCTTCAAAATCTTCCACTTTTATTTTTTGCATACATTCAAACAAAATACATTGTTCCATATATGCAATTTGATTTACCGACACTAGTAAATTTTCAGCAACAATGCTATCACTTCTATCATTTTTAAATTCACTCTTCTCTAAAGCCTTGTTCTTCAACGCAATAAATGAGTCTTTAGATACATATGTAAGAATATACATAATATCAGTAATTATTTTGAATCTTTCTTTTTTCTTTCCTATTTCCGTATATTTTTGATGATACCATTTTTTAGAAATATATTCAAATTGTTTATCATCTATTTCGGACAGCCACTCTTCACATAAATCAATCCTACAGTTTCTTACAGCCCAAACACATACAGAAACTCTATTTCTTTCAGAAAGGAAATTTCTTATTTGTTCATCTAATATGAACTCCATTTCTTCCGTCTTTCCTCTCTTTATAACTTGCTGCAGAAAATCTTCAATATCTGGTTTAAAATAGTAGCTTATATTTTCCAAAGTATATTTTAATTGATTTTTTCCTAAATAATTAACTGCCTCTTTAAGCCAACCTCTATAAAAATAAGCTGCTGCATTTTTTTCTGATTTATCTTCATAACATTCTTCCACTGGCGCTATTCTAAATTTTCTAGCATATGTTCCCCAAATTTCCAACAACTCGTTTATTGTATTTTCTTCATTATTTTGTGCCATGTCTTTAAACACCTTACCAGGTATTTTTTTATCCATACAGCGTACAAAAATTTGTTTAGCTCTGATAAATTCATTCTTTAAAACTAGAATTTCTATATCATTAAATATTTCATATAAATCTTCTATCGAAAAAAGAGTTTCTGCAATAAACTTTTTCTCACTGTTCAATGCAAAAGGCAATTCGACATCACTTTGATATTCTCTTTCCAACCAACGCAATGACTCTCCATGTTGTTGCATACTAGTAACGGCACAACTAAATTTCACAATTTTTCTTTTGTCTTCAATTCTAGGTAATATTGCCAATGTATCAAGCATCTGTTGCCGAATCTCCCCTAAATCTCTTTTTAAGAAATAGGCTTTCATTACATACTCGCAAGTAAAAACATCTATATATTTTTCTTCTTGTCCCGACTCCTTTAACAATTTGAATATCACTTCATGTTTAACCTTTTCATCGAAGTCCTTGTTTATTAAATAGTTTGCAATTTTCCCACTTATAGTTGGAAGCAATTGTTTAGCTTTTTTATAATGAGAAGATAAAAACAATCTAACATCATTATGAAATACACTATATCCTAAAGTATCATATGTAACGATTGGAAATAAATTTTGCAGAATATCTTCCCATTGCCACACTGGTATTTCGTTTCCATAAATATCTGCCATTGTTTGAGCCGAAATTCTTCTATTAATAACAGAAAAAGTTGCAGCCAAATACATATCTATAGTATACCTAATTTCTCCTACCTGTTGAGTAGCAGTCTTCCAAATATATTCATAATATGACTGGATACCAGAATTTAATCTTTTGACATTACTATTCTTCTCAAAATCGATAAAATTGCTATATTTAGTAGCTTCTTGCATTGCAAACACTCCAGAAAGTGTACTCCCCTTTGCAATTTTCGTAATATAATTTATAACCAATACTTTTTCATATTCAGTATATTTCATTAAAGAACTGCTTCTTTCATATAATAGTTCCAAATCACCCCTATCAATATTCGGAACATGTACCTCTTCTATCCTATCTGGATCTGATAAAAAATCAGGATATTCAGAAAACTGATGTGTTGGCTGTCCTGCAAGTATAAATCGAATATTTTCAGGAATAGTTTCCGGTACTGGCAATGTTCTTAAAAAGGTATTTGTATTTCCACTACGAGCTGCATGATCAATTCCATCAACGGCAATAACTGTTGGTCTCCCTGTGATATCCGCCCAGGCAGACGCCAACCGTAATACTTCGTTTCTTATTGTATCTACGGAGTCTATCAATTCTATTGATATTGGTACACTATACTCATAAAGTCTTCCTTTAAACAATTTTCTGAGCATAATCAACAAATTCCCCCAGAAATCTATTGGAGTGCTAATTCCAAGATCCCCGGAAACATATAAATCTCCTGGAACAATCGGCTTAAATGCATGAAATCGTAAGGTAACAATACTCTCTGGCTTACACGCCAAAAAACTAACTATGTTAGTTTTTCCACATCCTGGATCACCAGTTAAAAATGTTACTCTTGATTTTCCTTTTAAAATTCTATTTTCTAAATCTGTTACAAATTTAATCCGCGATTGAAAAAAGGGCTCACAAATAGGAAAAAAATGCTCTCCTTTTATGCTGTCACCGCATAATGAAAGTGCTTCCATTACATCTTCTTTATCTATTTCTTTTTTATTTCCATTTGATGTTGCCCACCACATCAATTGGTAACATAATTTTTGATGTAAATTTACTGCCTTTTCATGTGTTGTTTTAAATTTTTTCTGTAATTCATCTGCAATAGAAAAAATAATTCCGTTTAAATCTTCTTGATCAGATACCAATTCAAAGTTTTGCAAAAAAAGCAATTGTTCTTTTGCATCTAAATCACTCATGCAATCTTTCCAAGTATCCCATGCAGTCTTCCATTCTTTTTTCACAACAACCTTACTAATATCTGCTTCCTTATCAGATGACTCTCCTAAAGATTTTACTTGATCTTTAATTGTTTTCCAAAACAGTGTCAAAGGCGGTCTTTCCCATTCATCTTCCAACGTATGTTTTCGCTTTCCCATCTTTCGATTTGTAAAAAATACTACCTTGTTTTTTCCTTGATTCTTCCTTTCCATAATTTTCCATTCGGAAGAGTACTTATACAAATATGATTTCTTAGATCCTCCTTCAATCATATCTGAATATGTAATGCTATCGTCTTTCCTAGTATGCTTTACTTGAATATATTCAATCATTCCATCTTCATAAGTTACTACAACATCATCTAAGCTTTGACTGTCCTCCGATTGCAAAACTACATTTTTAATTCCGCTATCAGAATTTATCATCTTTACCATGTATAATAATCCAACTGACCATTCATACCAATATGGATCTCCTGTTCCAGCTGTTAAATTATTCATTTTCTATCTCTCCTATCTCAAATACTCCTTTTTCTCTTTTAATCAGAACTTTGCTCAAATAGAATTCAAAACGTCTTTATTGGATGTCTGCTCTGTTACATAGTTTTTTATTACTAATATATGTTCTTATCGTTTTCACTTACCATCCCCCACTCCCATTATATCCACTCTAATCCTCAAACACAAGCTGACCTTTTCTCTAAATTCCTTAAGAAAAAAGTACCTCACAATGCTGCAAGGTACTTTTTAATCCATATATATTCTTTCATAAATACTCGATAAAGTGCTTTGAGGTATTTAAGCCATTTTATTCATATTTTTGTTTACTGGTTGTATAAAATTCTTAACTGTTTTTTGCTAAAAGTGGTCATATTTTGGTCATGGTCATAATAGTATCTAGTGTTGAAGAGTGTTTTTTAATGTCATTCTGTATCTATATCTTGTACTATTCATCATTAGTCAACACTATATATACTAAATAATACTATCTGGACATCTACCCCCGCAGACATCCGGGAAGCACATGGCAAAGCGGATATCTACGTCATTCTTATCTTTCATTACAGAGTTGACTTCACCACCGATGTAACGGGCAGCCTTGTCAACTTTCATTAAAATTTCATCGCTTAAAGCTAGAGTTCTCATAGTATTCCTTTCAGAGGTTATTGTATCAACATTGTGTTAAGCAGGGAAAATCCCCCACAATATTCCTATTATATACGGAATGGTGGGGGATTTCAAGGGAGAGTCGGATAGTTTGCAGTTTTTATCTGACAGTATCAGGCTGTAAAAGCGTGAGTAATGTTTCGTATACATATGTATTTTCTCTGACAATTATAGAAAGTTCCTCTTTGGCCTGATTCAGTCGGTGAAATAAATTACGGACATCAGACCTGCCTTCTTTGAAATGTTTTGAACGCAGATATCTGTTCTGATCATAGTAATATCGTTCGTCCAATATGATAACAAGACGTTTTATGTCTCTCACGGCAGTAATCTCATATTCATAACCCTGATGTATATAATCTTCCAGTAAGGCAGCAGTCTCCTCTTCATTATTTGCATATACAACAGAAACATGCGGATAGGGTTTTGAGGTTTTTCTGTCTGTAAGGTGTAGCATATTCTGGATAAATGAGGAAAGTTCCGCATTGGTACGGATGCGGTTGGTTAAGTGAAACATCTGGATTTCCGGCAGATTTTCTATGAGTTTTAATGTATTTACCCCTAATTCTTCAGGACATATGGCATCTTCGGAATCGCTGGAAAATATTACAGGAAACTCCCCCTCCGATTGCGTTAACAGAATCTGCAGTTTTTCTGAAGAAAGCAAATGTGCTTCGTCTACCAGAACTGCACTGTAATGTTTCAGCTCTGTATTTTCGGTCAGCTGATTGTCCGAAAGAAAAGCAATACGCTGTAAACGTTTATGCAGTATTTTCCATTCTTTTCCGGCATTACCGCAGTGAATCATGCATATCTGCTGACGCCTGGACAGTTTCATGGCGATATCATAGAGAAGCAATGTTTTTCCTGTTCCGGGAAGTCCGGTAAAACAGAAATATCCGAACCGGCTGATACGGAGTTTCTTTAAGATCTGGCGCTGGATATCCCGCTGCTGGGAAGTCAGGAAGTATTCTTTTTTCAGGAAACGGGCCGGTTCTGTGATGGGGGAAATCAGATATAGTTCGGCCTGAAACAGATTGTCAATATTCCCTTGATAATCACTGCTCTCCTTTTGCAGTGATCTGCACAGCTCTATCCAGTCGGCTTCTGCAATATGATCATGATTGGTAAGCCTGACAAGGCGATTCTGACTGCTGATATACGTATAAGACTGTATGGAGCGTCCGAGAACGGAAAGGTAATAACGGTTCTGCATAAGCTGTTTACGAATTGCCTCCTCAGATACAGCCCCGCTTTTCAGTTCAATATTTATAATCTGGTCGTCTTTAATCTGGAGAAGATCAAATTCTTTCCCGAGTTTTGGAATCTGGTAGGAATAGAAAAAGCGCAGGGAACAGACTTTAGTCATATGCGATTCTAACTGGCGTACCAGTGCTTTCATACTCTGAAGTTCCCATTCCCGTATTTTGAGGAAATATTCCCGACCGGATAACTGACGTTCCAGTTTTGACAGAGAATCTTTATTCTGATTTCTCGTAAGTGCATATATGGATATTGATCTCATAACTTTTACCTTTCATTTTGCCGGAATTCTTTTATACTATTATAGCAAATATCAGCAATTGCAGGTAGCCTGAAAACAAAAAACAGCCAGGTGGATTTTTTCCTGGCTGTTTTCCCCATCTGAATCAGATTCAGAAATTGTTTTGAAATATCTATTATATTGTGGTTTGGCTGAATTACTCAGCTACAGCGATAGCTTCCACTTCGCAGAGTACGTTCTTCGGAAGCTGTTTTACAGCAACGCAGGAGCGGGCCGGTTTGCTTGTGAAGTATTTCTCATACACAGCGTTGAATGCAGCGAAATCTGCCATATCAGCAAGGAAGCATGTAGTCTTGATAACATTGTCAAATGTAAGTCCGGCTTCTTCAAGAATTGCTCCTACGTTCTTGCAGGACTGCTCTGCCTGTGTTTCGATTTTATCGCCTGCAACTTCACCTGTAGCCGGGTCTACCGGAATCTGACCGGATGCAAATAAGAAGTTTCCTGTCATTTTTGCCTGAGAATATGGTCCGATTGCTGCTGGTGCTTTTTTTGTTTCAAGTGTTTTCATGAGTGAATTCCTCCCGTACGATTTAGTGTGATTGATTGTCTGTATCTGTATCCATATCTTACCACCAAAAAAATATTTAGTCAACGGCAAAAAAATTGTCACATGGAAAATTTCTCTTTTATTAATGAAAGAAAAGATGAAAAATACTGACGATAATCTGATTAGTGGAAGCTCTTGAGCCAGTTTACCAGAGAATCATGCCAGATATTATCATATACTGTTTTCTTCATCTGGTCTGTAACAAGGCCGTTACCTGCCATTTTGGCAAGGATTGCCTGCTGTAATTCATCTACAGTCATGTCTTCCGGGGATTTATTCATATCTACAATTACTGTCTTTTCCTTTTCAGCAGCGGCTTCCGTATTTTCCGGAAAACTGTTTTCTGCTGATATGGCTGAAGTATCGGCAGTTTTTTCAGGCTGAATATCTTCTGCTTTTGCTGCTGCGGTTTCTTCTGCTGCGGTTATTGTTTTCTGTGCAGGAGACTCAGTCTGTGGGGAAGTTGTTTCTTCTGTATCTTCCTGTACTTTTTTGACATCTGCAGTTTCTACTTTTACTGGTATATATTCTGGCATTTCACCTGCTGGAACCCAGATTTCACCGCTGTTTGCGGCTACTGTTACATTGATATGTCCACCCTGAACAGGTACTTTACGGCCTGTGAGGGTTCCGATATATTCTGCACAGTTTCCTGCCGGAAGGCTCATGTCTGCTGCATTATCATCGTTATTTACGGTAACGATCACACGGATTTTGTCAAGGTCACGGGCAAATGCAAACTGGCGGTTGGTAAGCTGAAGTTCAGCGTAGCTTCCGTAGCTTAATGCAGGTGTATGCTGTCGTATCTTTCCAAGAGCTGCGATCAGAGCTGTACATGGATTCTTCTGTACTGCATTTGCATAGTCTTTGATATCCAGAGCCGGTCTGAGGCTGTCATCGGAGAATTTCTCTTTCTTTCCTTCAATACCGAACTCAGAACCGTAATAGATACTTGGTACACCTGGAAGTGTATAGAGTAAGACATGAACAGGTGCAAAATGTGCTTTATTTGAAAGCTTGGTATAAATACGTTCTACATCATGGTTGTCCACAAAGTTATAGAGATCAAGATTTCCCATATTCTGGAGATATTTTACAGTATGTGCGATCTCGAAATAGTTATGATCGTTATGTCCGCTGTAGAGTGCTTTATGCAGGGCATAGTTTGTTACACTGTGGAGCGTTTCTCCATTTACCCATCTGCTGTAATCACCATGGATCACTTCGCCCATAAGCCAGAAATCTTCCTTTACTTCTGCTGCTGTACGGCGCAGGGCACGCATGAAATCAAAATCAAGGACATCTGCCGCATCCAGACGGATTCCATCTACATCAAATTCTGATACCCAGAAACGGATCACATCACAGATGTAATTCTGTACTTCCGGGTTTCTTTGGTTTAATTTTACCAGAAGGTTGTATCCACCCCAGTTTTCGTAGGAGAAGCCGTCATTGTATTCCGTATTCCCTCCGAAGTTCACATTGCAGTACCAGTTGAGATATCTGGAATGTTCGCGGTTTTGCTGAATATCTTTAAATGCAAAGAAATCACGGCCTGTGTGATTGAATACACCATCGAAAATAACTTTGATCTCTTTTTCATGACAGGCTGCCACGAAGTTTTTAAGGTCTTCGTTGGTTCCGAGACGGGAATCTAGCTTTTTGTAATCTGTGGTTTCATAGCCATGTCCTACACTCTCGAATAAAGGTCCGATGTATAATGCTGTACATCCGATTTCTCTGATGTGGTCGATCCATGGAAGTAATGTGTTCAGACGGGAAACAGGAGCACTGTAGTCATTGTGCTTCGGCGCACCGGTTAAACCCAGTGGATAGATGTGATAGAAAATTGCCTCATTATACCAGCTCATAAATGACACCTCTGTTTTTAAATTTATAATTTCAATTTTATGGGGATTTTTTTACCCTGATATCATACAGGAAAGAAAATAATTAGATAAACTGTATTATAGTTGAAATTATATTCATACGATTCTTATAATAACAGATTTTTCAGACAGAATCCAGTTTTTTTTCAATTTTGGCTTGTATATCTCAGGATAGTGATGTATGAACAGTAACTTAAAATTTACTCTACAAAAAAATCTACTTAAGGTATATAATATTGCTGTAAATAATCTGGATATGCATAGAAATAGAAAGAAACAAACATAGATAAGCAAGGAGAATATAAACTATGAGACATATAGATGAAATTCAGATTGCCGGAACTGCAATCCTGCTTTGTGGCGCGATGTTTGCGGTTTCTGCTGTGGCACCTACCGGTAATACAGTGTCAAAAGCTGTTACAAACTTTACGGAAGCTCCGGAAACTGCTGCTGAGGCTCAGGCACAGGCAGAAGCTCAGGCTGAGGAGGATGGATTTACCATTTATACTCAGGAAAGTAACTATGATTCTGATTATGGCAACAGTTATAATGATACTTCTTACAATGACTCTTCTTACAATACTGATACGACGCAGGACGGTTCTCTGGATGATACAGGGCAGGAGAATGATAATACAGATACAGAAGATGGATCTTCTGATGATGGAAGCAGTGATCAGACATCGTCTGACGATACAGGGGATGATTCTTCCGATCAGATTGATTATCCCAGCGATGACAATTCCGGTGACAGCACAGATGGTTCTCTGGATAACTCTGATACATGGGAAGACAATGGAGAGGAAGTTCAGCAGATAGAGTATTAATCAATCTGACGCAGGACTTCACGCTAAAGCATTTTTCAAACCCGCTCCAAGATAGACTGGATTATTTGTATTATTTTACGAAATTACTATAATTATGTTTTTGTTTCTCAATAAATGGTATAATCAAACTGTTATTAACATTCAGGAGGCTTTTTATGAAGAAACAAAACAGGTTACTATCACTAATTCTATCTCTGTTCCTTCTGCTGTTTACCTTAGTTCCGCAATCAGCACTGACGGTAAAAGCTGAAGGCAACAGTGAGATGGCAGTTCATTTTATTGACGTTGGACAGGGAAATGCCATCTTAGTACAGTCCGGAGGACAAAATCTTTTGTACGATGGCGGGGATCAGAGCCATGCTGATCTGATCATCTCCTACTTACAGGAACAGAATGTGGAAAACATTGACTATATGATCGCTTCTCACTATGATGAAGATCATATCGGCGGTCTTGTTCCATGTATAGACAATTTCTCTGTAAGTAATATATTCGGACCAGACTATGTACATACTTCAAATTTATTCAATAATTTTATGAATACTGCCACTGCAAATGCAATTATCGTACAGTATCCTTCTGTAGGTGAAACATTTGATTTTGGCACCGGAAGTTTCACTGTTCTTGCACCGAATGGTATCAGCCAGAACAGTAATGATAACTCTCTTGTAATCAAACTTGAAAATGGTTCAAATAGCTTTATTTTTACCGGAGATGCAGAGGAAACCAGTGAACAGGATATGATCAGTACAGGTATGAACCTTGACTGTGATGTTCTTTCTGTTGGTCATCATGGGTCTGCAAGTTCAACTACCTGGGATTTCCTTGAGGCAACTTCTCCATCTTGCGCAGTCATAAGCTGCGGAATCAATAATCAGTATAATCATCCGTCAGCAGATACAATGGGACGTTTATCAGATATGGGAATCCCTGTATTCCGAACAGATAAACAGGGTACGATCATTGCAGTCTCCGATGGAACAAATATTTCCTGGTCACAGGAGCCATGTAATGATTATTCTTCCGGAGACTCCTCTGTAAATGCTTCTGCAGGTGGCACTGGTGGAAACTCCTGGCAAGAAGAAACTACCACTTCTGATCCGGTACCTGAACAGGAAGAATCCAACAATGCAGATCTAGGAACAATGGTATGGATCCCTGCAACCGGCGAAAAATATCACAGCATTCCCAACTGTGGAAGAATGAACCCGGATACAGCCAGACAGGTATCCAGATCAGAAGCCGAAGCTATGGGATACGGACCTTGCAGTAAATGTTACTGATAAACAAAAACAGCCGCATTTGCGGCTGTTTTGTTAAAATCCTTCCTGTCTGCGTACTTTCCAGAGTTTTGCACGTTTCTGTGCAGCTTCATTCTCTATCTGCTGAGTAACTCCCTCAATGATAAGTCCCGGTACTTCCACAGGATGCTGATGTTCATCTGTTCCAACCATAATAAAATATGCGCGGTTGATCATGGTTCTGGTTCCATCAAGGGCTTCACAGTAAGTATCAATACGTACTTCCATGGAAGAACGTCCCACATGTGTAAGCCGTCCGATGAGAACGATGGTATCGTTCACTCTGGCTCCGGCTTTGAAATACATATTGTCTACTGCAACAGTTACCACATTCATTTCCGCATGACGCTTGGCAACAATACCTGCTGTTTCATCAATCCATGCAAGCAGCTGTCCGCCAAACAGATAACCTGCGGCATTCAGACACTTTGGCATTAATAAATGAGACTGCTCTGTTAAGGAATCCTCAACTCGTTTCATTTTTCTTTCTGACATTTCTTTTCTCACTTCCCCTTTATCATGCTTTCTGTTGGCTATTATAGCACGTTCCATGATTTTGTGTTATATTTTTCATAATTTTCCTTCTGTATAATTTTAAAGCGTTATCACTTTAATATGAATGTATGAAAAAAAATACAATCTTTGTCTTGCCTTTCCCATCACTTTACTGTACAATGTTTAAATAGGTACAAATACAAATGTTCGCCATAGTAAAACACTGATCGCAAGGATGCATCTGCAATTCACTGTATCAGTGTTTTTTAATAAAATTCACTATAATATGCATTATTTACGAGTATTGCTATAAGTGAATTTGCGAATATTGCTGTAGATAAATAACGGGGAAATGAGGAATGATATTATGGAAAAACATGAAATGATGAGTCTGGAAGATTCCGGACAGCTTCGTGACAAAATAAGATTCTTTGAACAGGAACTGCTCAAGAATCATCATATCGATCCAAATCTGTATGTAGAATATAATGTAAAAAGAGGTCTTCGTGACTCCGCAGGTAAAGGTGTCCTGACAGGTCTTACAGAGATTTCTGATGTTAATGGTTATAATCTGATCAACGGCAGACAGATTCCGGCTGATGGACGTTTATACTATCAGGGAATCAATGTACAGGATATCATCAGTGGTCTGAACGGAAGACGTTTTGGATTTGAAGAAACAATTTATCTTCTGATCTTCGGTAAGCTCCCTGATAAGGAAGAACTTTCCAGATTTCTGGATATGATGTCTGATATGGAGGAGCTTGGCGGTCGTTTTGTCCGCGATGTTGTTATGAAGGGAACCAATGCCAATATTATGAATGCCATGCAGCGTTGTGTTCTGGCTCTCTATACATATGATGACAATCCGGAAGATATTTCTCCTGAAAATGTACTTCGTCAGTCTCTGGAACTGATTGCAAAGCTTCCTGAAATTGCCGTATATTCTTACCATGCATATCGCCATTTCAGAAAGGATGATACCTTATTTATCCGTAATCCGCAGAAGGGGCTTTCTCTTGCCGAGAACATTCTTCTTATGCTTCGCCCGGATGGAAAATACACAGAACTGGAAGCAAAAGTTCTGGATATTGCACTGATCCTGCATGCTGAGCATGGTGGCGGTAATAACTCCACTTTCACCACTCATGTGGTAACTTCTTCAGGGACAGATACCTACTCTTCTACTGCTGCATCCATCGGATCTCTGAAGGGACCTCGTCATGGTGGAGCAAACCTGAAAGTTCAGAATATGTTTGCTGATCTGAAGTCTCATGTAGATCAAGATCACTGGGATAACGAAGATGAAATCATAACTTACCTCAAGAAGGTTCTGAATAAAGAAGCATTTGACCATGCAGGGCTGATCTATGGTATGGGGCATGCAGTCTATACACTTTCCGATCCTCGAGAAGTGATCCTGAAACGCTTTGCCCAGGCACTTGCTGAGGAAAAGGGAATGACAGAGGAATTCGAGCTTTATAACAGAGTAGAAAATATTGCCGGCAAACTGATTATGGAACATAGAAAACTGTTTAAGAATGTCTGCGCAAATGTGGACTTCTACAGTGGATTTGTATACAGCATGCTTGGTATTCCGGAAGAATTATTTACTCCGATCTTTGCTATTGCACGTATGCCGGGCTGGAGTGCTCACCGTCTGGAAGAACTGATCAATGCAAATAAGATCATTCGTCCTGCTTACAAATATGTAGGACATCATACAGATTTTGTTGCTTTTGACGAAAGGTAAACAGATGAAACTTATTACTGGCTGCGGTTCATTCCGCAGCCGTTTTATTATGTCACTAAAGTGAGCTTCCCGCAGAAAGAGAATCCTGCGCTACTGTCCACTGGTAATATCCTTTTTCGTAAAAATATAATTTGCATTTGTTGTATGAGGTCTGTATAATCAAAATAAATCCGAAAAAGGAGGTATTCTCTATGGCAAAAGAACAGATTGCGGTTGCAGAACTGGTTTTAAATATGATCCTTGGAAAGACAGGCGGTACACGGGTAGATTATTTCCCACAGAAACCGGATTTTCCGTTTGATGCAGTTTATGAGCAGGCATTTGCACGTGCCACACCGGAGAGTCAAGGAATCTCCTCTGATCTGTTTGCTGCCCTTCTTCGGGAACTAGATGCTTCCAAAGATACGGAAATGCATCATTTTATGGCACTGCGTCATGGCAAGGTAATCTGTGAATGTAATTTTGCACCATACCCTAAAGGAATGTGGCATATTACACATTCCATGTGCAAGAGCATCACAGGTATGGCAATCGGCATGTTGATCGAAGAGGAAAAATTAAAACTCGATGAAAATATTTATGACATTTTTCCGGATCATATAAATGCCTTTTCAAAGATTTTCCGCCCTGCGATCACAGTAGAGAATCTGCTGACCATGACAAGCGGCGTAACTTTTAATGAATCAGGTATCGTGTCCGGAAATGACTGGCTTGGAAGTTTTCTGAATGCATCTGTCAATGGAAAACCCGGAACAGAGTTTCAATATAACAGTCTGAATACTTATGTTCTTTCTGCAATCGTGACGAAACGTACAGGAGAAACCCTGACCGAATATCTGACTCCGAGACTGTTTGGTCCTCTTGGTATCACGAAATATTACTGGGAAACCTGTCCGAAAGGAATTACAAAAGGCGGCTGGGGACTGTTTCTCTGTGCAGAAGACATGGCAAAACTTGGCCAGCTGTATCTTCAGAGGGGAAAATGGAATGGTCAGCAGCTGGTGTCTGAATATTGGATAGAAATATCTACGGCACGACATCTGAAAACTCAGAATGACACCTATGGATATGGATATCAGCTATGGATGGAACAGCGCCCGGGAAGCTTTGAATATAACGGAATGTTGGGACAGAATGTTATTATTTATCCGGATATGGATATGGTTCTTGTCACAAATGCTGGAAATAAAGAAATGTTTCAGGACTGTATCATGCTGAATATCATTCGGAAATATTTTCCTGTTAATTATCATCCCGCCGATGTTCTACCTGAGAATCCGCTCTCCTATAGTCTTCTGAAACGGTTGTGCGGAGAACTGGAAAATGGAGAAAATAATAACAGAAGTACTTCTCTGCGCGGGGGATGGAAAAGAAATGTAGTTTCCAGAAGGAAGCATTCAGATAAAAAATACAGCTACCGTATTTCAGCAGCCGTTGATTGCCCATCTGATCATCACAGTTTTATGCGGGCTGTAAGCGGCAGAACTTATGTTATGGAACAGCAGAATATTGGAATTGCGCCGTTGTTTGTGCAGGTATTCCACAATAATATGACAGATGGTATTTCTGAAATTTCTTTTACTTATGATGCGGGAAACTTTTGCGTTTCTTTTACCGAAGGTGAGGTAATCCATAAACTTCCTGTTGGATTTGGAAGGGCTGCGGATGGATGTGTTGATCTTCATGGAGAACATTACCTTGTAGCTACACTGGGAGAATTTGCAAGAGATGAAAACGATATCCCTGTATTAAAGTTGGAGATTACTTTTATCGAAGAATGTGTGAAACGAAAGGCGCACATTTTCTTTCATGAAGATGATGAAATTGAGATCAGATGGAACGAAACACCCGGTAAAAAAATGATCCTGGCAGGACTGAGTTCTATTACTGAAGAACTGTCAGGAAACTTCCTGTATAATTCGCTTCTGGGAGATCATAATATTACGACAGAACTGCTGCACCGGCTTATGGAACAGACGATTGAGCCTGTTGTAAGGGGATATCTGAAGAGACCGGAAGAAACAGACAGTATTGATACAGATGAGTGAATATAATAAAGTCTCATATACAAAAATGCATTTCTCACTAAACGATTCAGATGAGAAATGCATTTTACATTTTACAGGTTTATTTTATTTATGGCATGCATTATTTACGCGGATTGCCATAGTTCTGTTTAGTCCTGTTTTACATTAAAGGCTTTCATTCCCGGATATACTGCGCTTGCGCCGAGCTCTTCTTCGATACGGAGAAGCTGGTTGTATTTTGCAACACGTTCAGATCTGCTTGGAGCGCCGGTCTTAATCTGGCAGGTATTCAGTGCTACTGCAAGATCTGCGATTGTTGTATCTGCTGTCTCGCCGGAACGATGAGAAGAAATTGCGGTGTAGCCTGCTTTGTGGGCCATTTTGATTGCTTCCAGTGTTTCGGATACGGAACCGATCTGGTTTAATTTGATCAAGATCGCATTACCTGCGCCAAGGCTGATACCTTTTGCAAGTCTTTCTGTATTTGTAACAAACAGGTCATCACCGACAAGCTGTACTTTGTCGCCAAGTCTAGCTGTAAGTTTCTGCCATCCTTCCCAGTCTTCTTCATCCAGACCGTCTTCGATAGAGATGATCGGATATTTTTCGCATAATTTAGCCCAGTGCTCAATGAGTTCTTCGGATGTATACTCTGTGCCGGCTTTTGGAAGTTTGTAATATCCTTTGCCTTTTTCACTCTTCCATTCAGAGGAAGCAGCATCCATGGCAATCCTGAAGTCTTTGCCTGGTTCATATCCGGCTTTCTTAACTGCTTCAAGGATTGTCTCGATCGCTTCTTCATCGGATTTCAGTGCAGGTGCGAAACCACCCTCATCACCTACAGATGTGGCAAGTCCGCGCTCTTTCAAAATGGCAGCAAGTGCGTGGAACACTTCCGCACACCATCTTAAGCATTCTTTGAAGGAAGGTGCCCCAACTGGCATGATCATGAATTCCTGTACATCCAGCCCGGATGATAATGCATGGCATCCGCCGTTTACGATGTTCATCATTGGTATAGGGAGGCGATTTCCGGATACTCCGCCAAGGAAACGATACAACGGAATTTCAAGAGAAGCTGCCGCTGCTCTGCAGCATGCGATAGATACTGCAAGGATTGCATTTGCTCCAAGTTTAGATTTGTCTTTTGTTCCGTCTGCTGCGATCATTGCTGCGTCTACTGCATAGATGTCACTTGCATCGAGACCTTCGATTGCTTCGTTGATTGTTGTGTTGATGTTCTCTACTGCTTTCTGCACACCTTTTCCAAGGTAACGAGCTTTATCTCCATCTCTTAATTCCAGAGCTTCGAATTCTCCTGTAGATGCACCGCTTGGAGCAGTTCCTCTTGCAACAGTGCCATCCATCAGATATACTTCTGCTTCTACTGTCGGGTTTCCTCTGGAATCCAGAATTTCTCTTCCAATTACTTTCTCAATTTCTAAGTACATGATAAATCCCCTTTCTGGTTTTGCATTTGGACTCCTGGTACACCGCAACTGAGATGTACCGGGTGGATTATATCTGCAGTACGGCCTTCAGCATAGCCGTGAGTTCAGCAAGCACAGATGCAATCCATTGTTCCGAAGGTTTCAGCAGGTCTTCGGATGGAGTTCAAATGATTAATTCACGCTAGAGTTTGTGGCATCTAACTCTATTGGTTAGTATATTCTAACTTTAATAAAAATGCAAGAGGATAATTGGGAGGATATTGAGAAAGTATTTCAGAAAGCGAGAGTTAATGATACATTAACAAAGCCTAAACACTATTAAGCTTAACCTATAAATAAGGAAATTTAAAATATTGCACATATATCTCTAATTACAAAGATATGCTTTACTTGATTGGTTTAAATATATTTAAACCACAAATAAGAAGCCCATATTTTTGTGTATTTTTCCGTATTTGCTTATTTATAGCTTAATATTGTTTAGGCTTTACCCTTGTTTTATTATAGAATAATTAATGAGGACATTTAGCATAAGTGATAGTATTTTGATATACTGCATTTGCACGATATCCACATTTTTTGCATTTTTGGCAGGTATATAATTTGACAGTGCATCCACCTGATGAGTTTTTAGCATGAGTATAAAAAGTTCCATTTACCATAGCATGTGTACATAATGCATAAGTAGATGAAGACTCGTCGCAAACTATTGGATTATCATTTGTATCAATAAAAATACTGTCATGTTCTGAAAAATCAAGAGTATCTATGATATTTACATTCACCATATTTGCTTTTATGCAATCATCTCCAAAATCATCTAAAGAATCAACCAAAACAACACTACTAAAACTTTCGTCAGATGACGGCATTGCCTCATACGCCAACACCGTCCCGGCTCCAGCCACAATTGTCAGTGCTGACACTGCCACCATAATCCCTCTCTGCAACAATCCTTTTCTCTTTTCTTTCATCATGTAGTTAATCCTCCTTTTTATTGTTTTAAAATCTTTTCCTTCTTTATCTTTTTTATGTCCGGAAAAATTATTTTTCCATACAACCGGACGTATGTCCGAAGTTGAGGCTTCTAACACCAGCAGTTTGGCGTAGTCTTTGCGTTTTTCTTTTGGACAGCCTTCTACTGCCACGCTGTCACTGACTATTTCTGCTGTATCGATGTAAAGGAGAAGTAAAAGATATGCCACAGGGTTCATCCAGTGTACACACAGGACAAGGAGACATAACAGTTTTACTAAATTGTCGTGATTCTTTAGATGGGCACCTTCATGTTTATATACCATGACAAAATCAGGATGCAGAGGGAAACTCTCCGGAATCACAATCTTCTGACGAAAAAAGCCTATGGTACATGGTCCATAAGTATCATCCGGAATCAGATAATAGGTAAGATTATTTTCCGGATCTTCTTCTTTTTCAAAAATGAAATTATTGATAGAATGTGCACTTCTCCAGTATTTGATGATTTCATAAACCGCAAAGATAACAATTCCACTAAGCCAGAGCTTAGCCATAATATCAAACCATTGCGGCATCCATATGTATTCTCCCTTTCGCTCAGTCCAGAAAGATAAGGAGTTGGATAAGTACAGTTGAGCTTCTTCGTTAAAAAGAGCCTCTGGATAGACTTCTTCAGGTATCAGATATTTTATCAACTGTATCGGCACAAGATAAAAGAATACGCCTGTCAGTAGTAATCTTCTTCCAAGAATGTAATTATAATTTTCACACTGAATCACATATAAAAGCAAACAGATCACAACAGGAATGCTTCCTGAAATGGACATACAGACTAATAGTTCCATTTAAAACATCACATCATTTCTTCTTAATGTATTCTAATAAGAATTCTTTCTCTTCCTCTGTAAGTTTCTTATCAGAGATTAGAGCGCTGACAAGGGTTTTCATATCAGAGACTGTATATCCTGATACGGATGGTTTTGAAATCTGTGTAAATTTGACAGTTTCCGTCTCGCCCTTTTCTTTAGCAAATTTGTTTAATTTATCATACAGATAACTGTTTCTCAGTCCAAGGATAAACATGGTTCCCGGATAAAGTAAAGATACTGTTGCAGCACCGATCATATATAAGGTAAATTTATGTGTATCGTCTACAGGAGGTTTGCTCATAAAATTGATAAAGAAGCAAATACCAGAACATAAGGTAAATAAAATCCAGCAGACAAGTTCTATTTTTCTTTTCATTCTTTCATCTCCTGATTAATCAGGCTGATAGAGTCATTTGTCTCACCTGATTCGGTTAAGTAATTGTAAATTTCTGTCACTTCTTAACTACAAATAGTCTACCATGTTTTGTACAAATTAAGCAACTGATTTTGGGGAATTTTTCAGACTTTTTAACGCCATTATTCGAGATTTGTCGAGAAATCAATTTGTTGGCACAGAGAAAGCCAGGCAAAAACTGCAGTATAATCTGCAAAGTTTCTGCCTGGTTTTTTAATAGGTTTATGATTTAATGATATTTACTGAACATGCTCATTATTTATGAAGAAATGAAAACAGACCTTTCTTTTTTTCATAAGGTTCTGAACTGATACCTTTTACTTCATATCCTGTTGCGCTGATGGCTGTTTTTAGCTTTGCTTCGTCTACAGATTTCTCTGAAATGATCACAGTTTCCCCTTTGCTGTGGGAAGAAGTAACTTTATCTACCTGAAAGACTTTTCTCACTGCATCGTTTACGTGAGATTCGCACATTCCGCACATCATACCGTCTACTTTTACAGTTGTTTTAATCATATTGTTGTCCTCCATTTTTACGTTATAAGTTAGAAATAGCCAGAGCATATGATTTTTTCTCTTACAATAATTTTATGCCAATGCCTGGGCAAGTGCTTTCTGAATTGCTCCAAGGATTCCTTCTGAGGAATAAGTGGCACCGCTTGCAGCATCAATTCCGTCTGCTGACTGATTTCCCATAATCTGAGGATAAATAGTTTCCCATGCATAATCAAAGTACTCAGGTGAATCACTGTTACTCTGTTCAATAGATGCAATCTGACCGCCCTGAATCGTTACGGTCACATTTACTCTTCCACTGTATCCGTAGCTTGAGCCTGTATAAGTTCCGTCAATATATGGTCCTGTAGGTTCCGGCGTAGGCTCCGGAGTCTCTTCCGGTGTTGGTGTGGGAGCTGGTGTTTCCTCTGGTGTTGGAGTAACTTCTGGAGTCGGAGTTTCTTCCGGTGTCGGGGTTGGGGTTGCTTCAGGAGTTGGCGTAACTGTTACTTCTGGTGTTGGAGTTGGTGTCACTTTTGTGGTGCCTTTTTCTGCCTGTTTCAGAATATCTTTCATTGCGTTTATGATACCCTTTGAAGAGTAGGTCGCACCACTGACAGTATCAATGCCATCGACAGACTGATTCTGAATGATCTCATTTTCCAGGATATCCCATGCTTTCTTAAAGAACATAGGCGTATCTGTATGCTCTGCTTCCAGAGACTTGATCATACCTTTTTTTATCTTAGCTGTCAACGTAATTGTCCCACTGTATCCTTTACCGGTTCCTGTATAGGTTCCGTCTTTGTAAATCTGTTCGTCTCCCGGCTTCGGTATTGGAGAAGGTTTCTTTGTCGGTTTCGGTGATGGAGTGGGAGTTGGCGTAACAACTGCCTGATTTCCTGATGGAATTGCCTGTGACAATGCATTCTGAACCGCAGTAATAATTCCGTTTGAAGAATAAGTGGCACCACTGACTGCATCTACGTTAGGAGACTGGCTTGCAAGAATTTTGCTGATCACACCCTGTGCATTTGCAAAATAAGAGGCTGTTTCATTTGATGCATCTACAATATTGATAGCTGCAATTTTATGGTCAGTGACAGTTACCTGAACAGTGATCGTTCCTCCGAAACCGGTTCCGGAGCCTGTATAGGTACCGTCTGCATATCCACCGGCAGGAACTTCTGTAGTTGGTGTGACTGTGCTTCCTGCACCACCCCCTGCTGTACCTCCATTTGCAGAGGAACCTGTAGATGAATTTTTCTTTGTTCCTGTTTTAATCTTACTTGTTTTTTTTGTCTTTTTTGATGTTTTTGAAATTGAGGTTCCATTGGTTTCAGAAGAGTCTTCTGAATCAAAATCCTTACCTGCAGTTCCTTGTGAAATCAATTCTTTAATCTCATCAGTAGACATAACATTATTATCGGAAACTGATGTAGTCTCCACAGGACTTTTATCTGCCTGATAACAGGTTACACAGACTGCTGCAAAAACTGCTGCCGCAGGAATAAGCTTTAACCATGGACGGAAACTGTCCTGTTTGGGTTTCATTTCCGGAGTCTTATTATTTTTCTGCTCATTATTTTTGTCCATAAATTCCTCCTTCTTCAATAGTTTCAGAAAATCATATTCTGGTGATTACCGTAATAACTGTATAAAGTTTTACAGTTGAAAAGAAATCCTGCCCTTTCTGGTGGGATACAGGATTTCTTTTCTCAGCTCAGATTATTTTACAGTTACTTTAACTGTTTTGGTTACACCATTGCATGTTACTGTGATTTTGGCAGTACCCTTTTTAATACCCTTAATTGTACCATTGGATGATACTGTAGCAATTTTCTTGTTGCCGGATTTGTATGTAACTTTTCCTGATGGAGCTGCTTTTGCTGTAATCTTAGTTGTTTTGCCGACTTTTACAGATACAGATGTTTTGCTCAGTGTAAGAGTTGGATTTTTAACTGTTACTTTGCAGGTTACCTTTACATCTCCGCATTTAGCTGTGATGACTGCGGTACCTTTTGCCTTTGCAGTAACCTTACCGGTTGTTTTGTTTACGGCTGCAACTTTTGGGTTGCTGGAAGTAAATGTAACTTTTGGTGCATCTGCTCCTGTTACAGTTGCCTTCAGTGTAGTTGTTTTTCCTTTGTAAACAGTGGCTGTTTTCTTGTTGAGAGTTACTGTTACCTTCGTATCTGCTTTAACAAGAGCCTCTACTGCTGCGTTCAGATGAGTTGTAGCTTCATCAACCTCTGCCTGAGTTGGCTTTTCTTTTGCAAGAAGATCCTTTGCTTCCTGAAGCTCTAACTGCATTGCCTTCCAGGAATCTGCTGTGTAATCTGCTTCTTTTAAGGCTTCTGCTTTTTCTACTGCTGCTTTTAATACTGTTGTATCTGCTTCTCCTGCTTCCGGTTTTACGATGTTTGCATCTGTTGCATTAACTTCAAATACAGTATCTGCATATCCCATTGCATATACGGCGATTTTCCATTTGCCGGTTCCATCTGTTCCTTTTGGAAGCTGGCAGCGGTAGGAATCTGTCAGACCAAGCTGGATTCCCATTGCCTTGTGCATCCAATTATCTGCTGCAAATTTTGTTCCGTAAGATGCCAGAACTTTATCACCATTTCCGTAGTAATCCCATTTTACAGCATACATTTTAGCACCAAGAGCTCCATATCCGTCACCTGTAATATCTACTCTTAAGAATTCGCCGTAACTTCCACTTGCTTCTTTTACTGTTGCGGTAACATTGGATGCTGTCTGGAGTGCCTGATCTTTAAGTCCGGAACCTGTACCGTTTGTTCTGGCCTTGAATGTGAATGTTCCATCGGAACCTTTTACAGCTTCTTTTAAGCCGTTTGTTTCAGCGGTAACATCCGCAACTGCACTATAGGACTGCAAATTGTTTTCTCCAAATCCTCCGGCAACTGTGCTTCCGTCTTCCACAACCTTGAACTGGGATTTGAAGGCTTCATAATCTTCTGCTTTTACTGCGACAGGTATATATTTCAGGCCTACTACGTTATAATGGTCGAATTCTACAACACTTCCATCAGCTTTTGTAATCTGTCCTCTTTCAGGCTGATTCAGCTTTACAGTTGTTCCGTCTGTAAGAACTGCATCATTAGCTGAGGTCCAGTAGGAAATCTCATAAGAACCGCCGTTTTTGTCATACATGATTGCTTCACACTGGTAGCTTCCTCTGTGCAGGCCATGGTTTACAGTAGCTCTGGTTACTGTGTCGAAACCGCCTTTGTCAAGTTCATCATGGCTGTCTTTTGTTCCATTGGAAGCTGTGTTTGCAGCATTATAAACTCCCTCAGATGCCCAGTACTGTGCCCATGTCAGACCTGCATAGACATATTTGTAGCCTGTTTCTGCTGTTGCAGCGAATTCATCTTCTGCTGCTGCCTGATCGTCAACAAAAGGTGTTTCCTCATCGCCTGCAAAAGCATCAGCGGTGTCATCTGCTGCATCAAACTCATCTGTCTGTGCCTCAATCTCCACAGCAGTATCAGATGTAAAATCCGCAGCCATAACCGGTAATCCTGAAACCATCATTGCTGCACTTAAAATTGCAGGAGCTGCCATTTTGATTAAATTTCCCTTGCGCATACCTTTAAATCCTCCTGAATATGAGTTAATAAATAGTTACTGTTCACACACCACTATCCCGCGAGGTGTTTTGGCATGAATATGCCAAAATCCCGAGACATACAAGCCAAAATTCCATTGCCGCAGGCAATCTGGAATGAATTTTGGCTATGTTACTGTGAACGGAGTGAACAGTAACAATAAATATATTTCCAAACTGTCCGGAAAACTGAAATTTTTGACAGTTCAGAGATCTTTATATAAGATAAACCTATTCACCGATGGAATAAGTATCTTTCAGTAATTGAAATCTTTCTTTCATGCCTTCCGTCATCCAGACATGATCAGAATCATCTACGAACAGACCGTCTGCATTGTATTTCTTCAAAAGTTCTTCTGCCTTTTCTTTTCCCAGTACAAAGCATGCAGTGGAAAGTCCGTCTGCGTTCAGGCCGTCATCACACACAACCGTCACAGATGTGAGACCGCTTCTTGCAGGATATCCTGTAGCAGGATCCAGTATATGATGATATCGAACACCATCTTCTATAAAGTATTTTTCGTAATCTCCGGAAGTAGATAAAAATTCAGTACCATTCAGAGTAACTACTCCCAGGTAATCACCTTCTGTATCCCGCGGATCAGTGACAGCTACCTGCCAGGCAGAGCCGTCGGGTTTGCTTCCATAGCTCATAACACTGCTGCCGCCCAGATTCAGGATCATGCCTGATACATTTTTATCTGCATCAAGAACTTTCTTTGCTGCATCACAGCCAATTCCCTTACCTGCAGCCCCCAGATCAAGAGTTACTCCCTCCGGCATGGTAACTTTATTTCCATCCAGAGTCACCTTGTCATATCCTACATTTTCAAGCATGGAATTTAATTCATCATCTGAAGGAATGTGCGGGTCCTCTCCGTCAATGTCCCACAGGCGGATCACTCTTCCCATAGTAGGATCCATGGCTCCGCCAGAAGCTTTCGACAAATCCAGTACCTGTTTTAAACAGGTGGCAGTTTCATCAGATACCGTTGTTGTATTCCCGGCATTTTGATTGATCTGGTATATCTGAGAACTTTCTTTTGTCCAGGAGATCCAGTTCTCTTCTACATCTTTTAATGCAGAAATTACGTCTGCTGTGATATCTTCACCTGTTGTGTAAAGAGTCTCTGATACTACAGTGTCCATAGCAAAATCTGTTTTGGTGTATGTGTTTATTTCAGAGTTTCCCCATACAGTCCGGGATGTGCATAAAAGGGAGGCTGTAATAAAAAGTCCCAGTACAAAAGAGTGTCTGTTTGTCATATATTTTCTGATTCCTTATCCTCTTATTGTTGTTTCCAACTAACTCTATAGACTATATCACTGTATGGATAGTATGTCTACCAATATAGTTAGTTCTTACTAATCAAATTTTCTCAATAAGTTAGCAGTTACTATTTTTTATCAATAACAGTGCCTGTATGAATATTTTTCCTTGGGCAGACTGCAGTGCAGGCGTGACAGCAGATGCATTCCCCTGAATGTGCAGTATCGCCGTCAATATCCAGATGTGCCGGACATCTCTTCTTACAGAGAGTACACTTTGATGCACAGTTTGGACGATTTCGTTTGAAAAGTGCTCCCGGGATGATCGGCATGATTGCAAATACTGCTCCCATGGGACAGAGAAACTGGCAAAAGAAACGCTCCTGTGTACACATTCCGGCCATGATCAGGATCAGCAGAACTGTTCCCACAATGTAGGTAGATTTCGGCAGTCTGCCTGTTGTAAGCATGGAGAATACATCCCATGAACTCATTCCCTGTAATTTGGAATAGAATCCTGTTATGCAGGAAAGAAGCAGAAATGCAAGAATCACATATTTTACTTTCTGTAATCTGTGCACCCATTCTTCAGGATATCCATGTTTTTTCTTTTTTCCAAAGCATTTCGCGCGGATAAACGCGGTAAGCTCATACAGAGCATCTCCCAACGAGCCAAACGCACAGGCATAACCGCAGAAATGGCGTCCGAACAGAATGGTAATGATCAACAGTAATGCCGTGATATCCAGAAAAGAGTTCCAAGTTACACTCTGCTGTCCTCCGATTGCAAGAAAGATGGATTTGATTCCTGCAAATGCCGTAGAAAAAAGGGAGGGCGCTGCTATAAAAAATATAAGCTGTATGGCTGCACGGATCAGCCGTACCTTTCGTTGTTTCTTTTTCATGCGTTTTCCGCCTTTGATAATGCATCATTTACTGCTTCTAAGATACCCGTAGAACTGAAAGTTGCTCCGGAAATGGTGTCAACATCTGTGCTCTGCTCGCTGATGATGCTGTTTATGACATTCTCGCCCTGTGACAGATAAGCACTGTCCTCACCCGGCGCACTGACTACACTGACTGCTGTAATAGTATCGTCTTCCAGTGTTACCTGGACTGTGATGGTTCCACCGTATCCGGTTCCGGAACCTTCGAAGGTGCCATTTTTATATACATTGTCAGAATCATCAGATTCTTCAGAATCTGCCTGCTCTGTATTTTCTTTATCCTCTGTGGAATCCTTTTCAGATTTATTATCAGCTTCTGAAGATACATCAGAAGAAGCATTACTTTCTGCTGCTGTTTTCTGTTCCTCATAAGTTTCCTTTAATGCTGTAAGTATCTGGTCCTGCTGTTTCTCCAGGCTCTCTGTTTTTGCAGTCAGGTCTGCAATATCCTGAGCCTGTTCTTTATCTTTTACTGTTCCGTTATAGAAAAATACCGCCATGATGATCAGCAAAAGTGCGATCAGACGCAGATAAAAGTTTTGATTATTCACGTTGTCTCCTCCTTTATTTTTTTATTTTGCCGGATATGATATCTGTTTTTGGATGAAGCAAAACTTAATCATAACTAACTTTAAAAGTGTATCATTTTAGTATATAAAAATCTATATATAACAGATTCTGCTAATGTTGTTTTTTTCTCATTAAGATGACCCCGGAGCAAAATCCGAGGTCATTTATTGTGCGAATTATTTACCTGTTATCGTTTATTTTACTTTTACTGTAAATACCTTCTTAACACCATTGCAGGTTACTGTGATTTTGGCAGTACCTTTTTTCTTTCCTTTTACAACGCCTTTGGAGCTTACTGTTGCAATCTTGCTGTTGCTTGACTTGTAAGTAACCTTTCCTGATGGAGTTGCCTTTGCAGAAATGTTTGTTGTTTTTCCAACTTTTACAGTTGCTGAAGATTTGCTAAGTTTCAGGGATGGATTTTTAACTGTTATCTTGCAGGTTACTTGGTATTCTCCGCAGGATGCTGTGATCACTGCTGTTCCTTTTGCCTTAGCAGTTACAACACCTTTGCTGTTTACAGAAGCCACTTTTGTATTGCTGGATTTCCATGTGATTTTATCTGTAAGGTTTGTTGTAACTTTGAGAGTAGTTTTTGTGCTGCCTTTTGTATAAAGAGTCTTGGAAGAAGTATTTAATTCAAATGTATTTTCTGCTTCTTTGTAAGTAAAAGTAAGATTATTCTTATATCCTACAGCAGTTATTTCAAATACAGTTGCATCTGTTACCTGAAGATCTGTGAGATCAAGAGTTCCATCTTCTTTTACAATGACCTTGCTTCCTCTTCCGGTTGCGGCATATTCTGTATCATCAACTTTTACTTTGCTGATGCTCTTAATGTATGCAGAGAACTCTTCTGCTGTAATGCCTTTTGCTGCAACCAGTTTTGTCTCGTTACTGTCATAAGAAGCCGGCATTTTGTCTGTATTTACTGTAAATTCAGTTACAATGGCTGCATATTTTCCGCTGGCATCTGCAATTTCAACCTTATGTGTTCCCAATGCAAGAGCTCCAACTGCAAGTTTTCCGTCTGTGCAGGAAACCACTGTTTTGTCTACAGTATACTGTGCCTTGAAGTCTGCCGGCAGAGCCTGGTCAAAGGTAACTGCTGCAGATGAGTCTGTATTCATAATATCTGTCACTGTTGCCTTGATTCCTGTAGTTGTCTGCACCTTTACATCCGGAACATCAAAAGTGATCATGCCTTTATCTGTGTAATAAGTAACGCTGTCAATTGTTTTTCCCATGATTGATTTATAATGCGCAGAAGAAACAGGGCATCCGTGAACTTCTGTTGTATATCCTGTACCCCAGGCAAGCATACTTCCACGCCAGATATTCTCCAGATGACGCAGGCCATAGTTGGTTCCGTCTGTAGTATTTACGGTTACACCATAAATCTTATCTGTAGTCGTATCGATCAGTGATGAAAAAGTCTCATTATTCAGATCCAGCTCATAGTCCCCGTAAGTTGTCTCTGTTTTTAATATAGCATCAATTGCAACGGTCTGTGTCTGAGCACCTTTCATTGCTGAGAAAGAATAGCTGCCATCTGCATTTACAGTAAGTTCTTTGTAATAAGACGGTGTTTCACTTAAAATATAATAAGAGTAAGAGGCATTTTCAATCAGGGAATCTTTTCCTGTATAGGTGTTGCTGCTTGTCTGTCCTCTGTTTGTCACTGTGATCGTTACAGAGTCAGAATCTGTTACCTGCTTCTGGTCTTTCAGAAGGGAAAGATCACTGACCTTTACAGGGAAAGTAACACCTGTTACATCGGTTCCATTGGGGTCTACGTGATAAGCGGAATTTCCGTTCATCATACCTGCTGTTCTTGATTTATTAAGAGTTGCAGATGTGAAAGCATCAACTTTTACATCATTATTTTTCAGTTCTGCCTTGTAGAAATCATCGTATGGAATATTCATAAGCACATAAGCTTCGCCCTGCTGTGCTTCTGCAGCAAAAGCATCCTGGACATCTTCGGTGGTAAATTCTTCCTGCGCATCCTCGGCGGCAAACTCTTCGGAAACAGAGAAATCTGTGCTGTCTGTAAGTACCTCACTGTCTGTGAAATCAGATGCCAGAACTGCATATGGCATGCTGGTCATAGCAACTGCGGCACTCATTACAACAGGTGCTATTTTTTTCATAAGTTTTTTGTTTGTCATGGTTTTCTCCTCTTCTAAAATTTTTTTGCGGAATCACTCTTACCAGAGGGTTAATCAACTTATTAACCAAAGGGATTTTACTTTTACCAAAAGGGAGTGACTTCTGCCAAAGATATTCATATAGGATTGCTATAGGTAGGCTGTCAGCAGTAATCATGTGAATTAGTCACTGCTAACTTATGAAATAGTAACATGTCTGTCTGAAAAAATCCACACTTTTTTACCGGGGATATTCGTCATTTTTTCTCAATAAATGCTTTCAGTAAAAATCAGTATTAGTTACATCTAACTTGTGGTTGCGGGAATATTTTTTCTGTGTTAAAATGTCTGAAGAATTCTGATAATTCAATTTTGGATTTTTTGAGAGGAGAAAATAGATTTATGAAGCAAAAAACAGCCTGCCTTGGGCTTTTTTCAGCTGTGGCGATCATTCTGGGATATGTGGAATCACTGATTCCGGTTTTTGCGGGGATTCCGGGGATTAAACTTGGACTTGCCAATCTGGGAGTACTTTTTATTTTGAAGAAATATTCATTTAGGGAGGCTGCCCTGGTTTCTGTTGTCCGCATTCTGGTGATCGGATTTATGTTCGGAAATCTGTTCAGTATCCTGTACAGTCTGGCAGGCGCCGCGCTTAGTATGACAGTTATGACACTTATGCTGAAAAACACCTCCTTCAGTCTGATCGGTGTCAGCGTTGCAGGAGGTGTTTCCCATAATATCGGTCAGTTGATCATTGCCATGCTGATCGTACAAAATGCAAGTGTGTTTGTATACGCACCGGCACTTCTGGTGGCAGGTGTTGCTGCCGGGGTGGTAATCGGCGGACTTACTAACGAGATTTTGAAAAGAGTTCATCTATAACTTTAAAAGCATCAGTTATCTGAATTTATAATCTTTCAGATAACTGATGCTTTTTTCAATCTTCTTCTATATGTTCCCGTCCCTGGTTGATGATCGTGCGGACATGATCATCTGCCAGAGAATAGAAAATAGATTTTCCCTCTCTGCGGCTCTTTACCAGTTTATTCTGTTTCAGAATACGAAGCTGATGAGAAATCGCAGACTGAGTCATATTCAATGCTTTAGCGAGATCGCAGACGCATACCTCTGCCTCAAACAAAACAAACAAAATGCGTATTCTGGTAGAGTCTCCGAAAACCTTGAATAATTCGGCCAGATCATAAAGCTCTGTTTCTTCCGGCAGGGTTTCATCTACAATTTTAAGCAGATCTTCATGTATTTCATTACTCTCACATAATTCTTCTTTGCATACTTCCATTTTCTTACCTGTTACCTTTCCGGCTTATCACAAAAGGTTTCTGCTGATTTGCCTGTTTCTTATAAATTCTTTACAAATAATGTACGGACCGCGTTTAATACTGCCAGGATCATAACACCTACATCTGCAAAAATGGCCACCCACATGTTTGCAATACCTAAAGCTCCAAGGATCAGGCAGAGAATTTTAATGCCGATTGCAAAATAAATATTTTCATATACAATACGGATACATTTACGTGCAATTTTGATCGCTTTGGAAATCTTCAGAGGATCATCATCCATCAGAACGATATCAGCTGCTTCGATTGCTGCATCTGAACCAAGCGCTCCCATCGCAATACCAATATCGGCTCTGGATAATACAGGGGCATCATTGATACCGTCACCTACAAACGCAAGTTTAGCCTTTTCAGACTTCTGATTAAGAAGTTCTTCTACCCTGGAAACTTTGTCAGCAGGTAAAAGTTCGCTGTATACTTCCTGAATTCCCAGTTCCCCGGCAACCTGATCTGCAACACGTTTTGAGTCGCCTGTCAGCATAACGGTCTTGCTGATTCCGGCTTTCTTCAGTTCAGCGATTGCCTCTTTTGCATGAGGTTTGATGATATCGGATATCAGGATATGTCCTGCATATTTGCCGTCAATGGCCATATGCACAACAGTTCCTACATGATGGCAATCCTGATAAGCAATGCCAAGTCTGTTCATTAATTTGGTATTACCGGCAGCTACAGATATGCCGTCAACTTTGGCAATCACACCATTACCACTGATTTCTTCAATATCAGTAACACGATTTCTGTCGATTGGTTTTCCGTATGCTTTCTGCAGGCTCTTGCTGATCGGATGGGAGGAAGAACACTCGGCAAGTGCTGCATATTCTAACAATTTCTCATCAGGCATTTCATTGTGATGAATACCACTTACTTCGAAGACACCCTGAGTCACAGTACCTGTTTTGTCAAATACAACATATTTTGTCTGAGCCAGTGTTTCCAGATAGTTGGAACCCTTGACCAGAATGCCCTGATTGCTGGCTCCACCGATTCCTGCGAAGAAACTTAACGGGATGCTGATGACCAGCGCACATGGACAGCTGATTACAAGGAAGGTAAGGGCTCTGTAGATCCAGTCTCCCCACATGGCAGGTTTTCCCATAATAAGAAGTACGATCGGCGGGATAAATGCAAGAGCAAGGGCTCCGTAACATACTGCAGGTGTATAGTATTTCGCAAATTTGGAAATAAAGTTTTCAGATTTTGACTTTCTGGAGCTGGAATTCTCTACCAGTTCAAGAATCTTGGATACTGTAGATTCACCGAATTCCTTAGTTGTACGGATCTTCAGCAGACCTGTCATATTGATACAGCCACTGATCACTTCATCGCCTGCTTTTGCATCACGCGGAAGACTCTCACCTGTCAGTGCACTTGTATTTAATGTAGAAGTTCCCTCGGTGATCACTCCATCGATCGGTACTTTTTCACCCGGCTGAACAACAATAATGGTTCCGATCTCAACTTCATCAGGATCAACCTGTTCCAGTGTTCCGTCTTTCTCTATGTTCGCATAATCAGGACGGATATCCATCAGTTCACTGATGTTTCGTCTGCTCTTTCCCACTGCATAGCTCTGGAAAAGTTCTCCAATCTGGTAGAAAAGCATAACTGCAACACCCTCGGAATAGTCGCCAAGGAGAATTGCACCTACTGTGGCTACAGCCATCAGAAAGTTCTCGTCAAACACCTGTTTATTTAAAATACCCTTAAATGCTTTCTTCAGGATATCATAGCCGATGACCAGATATGGGATCATAAAAAGAACAACTCTCAGGTATCCCTCTGCCGGCAGTAAGGAAAAGACCACGATCAGCACTGCTGCTATGATAATTCTGATCAGCATTTTCTTTTGCTTCTTGTTCATATCAATACCTCTCTCTTCTTATAAAAGCAGGACTGCTGCAAAAAACTTTCCGGCGAAAAGCTCAGTGCCGGGATACGTTTTATGCAACAGTCCATTCTCCGGATAACTCAGAATTAAAGATAGATCTCACAGTCGTCTTCTACCTTCTTGCAGTTCTTTAATACGTCTTTCATAACTGCTTTTGAATCCTGTCCGTCTTCGAATTCAACGATCATCTTCAGCATCATGAAGTTAACTGTTGCATCTTTAACACCGGCTGTATTCTTGGCAGCTTCCTCCATTTTATTAGCACAGTTTGCACAGTCTACATCGATTTTATAAGTTTTCTTCATAATATTTTCCCTTTCCGCTCATCTCTTTTATATCAACATATGAGCACTTGTTCATTTGTTTGATTTTATTATAGCATTATTTTCTCTTCTGTCAATAGTTTTGAGGAGATTTCTTTACGGAAATCAAAAGTTATGTTATAATCCATGTTATTATAGTTTAACGTGTTGCTTTAATGTTTTAAAAAACAGGATATTATTATCTGGCAGGTATCAAAATCATAAAAAGAAATAGGATACTCTTTGACAGAACATAACTGTCTGTACTGTTTGCGTACAGCAGTTCACAACAGCAATATCGGAAAGAAAAAAGGAGGGTATCAATATGGCGATACATGAATCAGGAGAAGATTATCTCGAAGCGATCCTTATGATCAAAAAAAGAAACGGTAATGTCCGCTCTATCGACATTGCGCATGAACTGTCTTTTTCAAAACCGAGTGTCAGTGTTGCAATGAAGAATTTGAAAGCCAGTAATTACATTACGATTGATGAAAATGGATTTATCAATCTGACGGAAACCGGGCAGGAAATTGCAGATAAGATTTATGAAAGACATACCTTTCTGACCGGATGGCTGACTTCTATCGGAGTTGACCCGAAGGTTGCAGCCGAGGATGCCTGTAAGATGGAGCATGCGATCAGCGCAGAGAGTTTTTCTGCCATTAAGAAGTCTATTGCAGGCACGCATGAAAATTATAGCAATCCTCGTAAATAATGCATTTAAGACAGTTCAGCAGCGTGCGAAAGACAAGGAAGATATCTGCAGGTGTGCTGACGCACGGCAAAGATATCTGACGCAGGATTTCACACTCTGATGGGCTGGATTAAGATGCATTATTTTAGAGGATTGCTATAAATAAAAACATAATAAAAACCATATCCCGGATTTTCAGAGACTAAGCATCTGTTGCTTTATCATGAAATCCCGGATATGGTTTTTTATGGTTATCTTTATGCTTCCTCTTCTTTTGGAAGAAGATTTCTCATACTTCTTAAACTGATAGTCAGTGTTGACATGTTATGAAGCAGTGCGGATGTTGTAGGCATAATGATACCTGTAACTCCAAGTGCGATCAGACCGCCGTTTATACCGATAATAGTTCTGTAATTATTATGGATACGCTTCATCAGCGCTGTGCTCAGTCTCTTTAACGTAACAATCTCATGGAGATTATCTGCAGAAATTGTAACATCTGCGATCTCACGTGCAATAGCTGCGCCATCACTGATAGCAATTCCCACACTTGCAGAAGAAAGTGCCAGTGAATCATTGATCCCATCACCGATCATAATAACTTTATGCCCCAGTTCTTTTTCTTTCTCTACAAAAGATGCCTTATCTTCGGGCAGGACTTCGGAGTAATATTCATCTACTCCTACACGTTTCGCAATAGCTGCTGCTGTACGTTCACTGTCACCGGTCATCATTACGACTTTTGTAATGCCGGCTTCTTTTAATTCACGTACTGCATCTGCAGCCTCTTCACGAAGCGGATCCTCTACACAGATAACTGCTGCAAGTTTTCCTTCGATTGCAAGATACAGGTGAGAACATTCTAATGGCAGGTGTTCAAATCTGTCTTCCATTCCTTCCGGAATTACACACTTTTCATCTTCCATTACGAAATGCCAGCTTCCGATCACTGCCTTTTTGCCTTCAATAGTTGTAGAAATACCATGAGCTACGATATATTCTACTTTTGAATGCATTTCCTCATGAACAAGATGTTTCTCTTTGGCTGCATTGACAACTGCTCTTGCCATGGAATGAGGGAAATGTTCCTCCATACATGCTGCAATACGCAGAAGCTCATCTGAACTCAGCTCTTCACTGAAAGATACCACATCTGAAACTACAGGCTTTGCTTTTGTAAGTGTACCCGTCTTGTCAAATACAATAGTCGTGGCATCAGCCATTGCTTCCATATATTTACCGCCCTTTACAGTAATACTGTGAGTACTTGCCTCACGTATAGCGGATAATACGGAAACAGGCATGGCAAGCTTCAGTGCGCAGGAGAAATCTACCATAAGTACCGCAAGGGTTTTCGTCATGTTTCTAGTAAGCAGATAAGTTATCCCTGTACCTGCAAGAGTGTATGGCACAAGTCTGTCTGCAAGATGTTCTGCATTACTTTCCACAGAGGATTTCAGCTTCTCAGAATCCTCGATCATGTTGACAATCTTCTCATAGCGGCTGGAACCTGCTGCTTCTTTAACCTTAACAGTGAGTTCGCCCTCTTCCAGAACAGTTCCTGCATAGGCAAAGCTGCCTTCTGCTTTACGTACAGGCGCAGATTCACCTGTCAGAGAAGTCTGGTTGACCATTGCTTCTCCTGCTGCAACATCTCCGTCAAACGGAATCACATTACCCATATGTACGCGTATCAGATCACCTGCTTTAACAGAAGAAGCAGATATAAGAACCTCCTGTCCGTCTTCATTTACAAACCATACTTTCTCTGCATTGATAGACATGCTTCTTGCAAGGTCATTGACGGATTTCTTATGTGTCCATTCCTCAAGGATCTCACCGATTCCAAGCAGGAACATGGTGGAACCTGCAGTATTGAAGTCACCGCGGAGCATAGATACACCGATTGCTGCTGCATCCAGAACAGGTACCTCCAGTTTTCCCTTCATCAAAGTACGTACACCATGATAAATGTATTTCACTGATTTCACTGTAGTGATCGCTACACGTACCGGGTATGGCAGAAACATTTTATTTAATGTACGCATTACCACAGAGTTGATCAGTTTTTCTTTATAGGTTTCGTTTAATTCACGTCCGGAATTCTCAAGTGCTGATTCAGATACCTGAGCAGTTTCATAGGAAAATCTGCTCAGTAAACGAATCAGCCCATCTCTGCTGCCGGTATAGACAACAGCGACATCCTGAGTTCTTACATAAACCGATGCCTTGCTGATATTTGCCTCTTTCTCCAGATAACACTGCAGAATATCCGCCTGTCTGTAGGTCATGTGTTTCTGCGCAAGGTGGATACGAATTCGTCCTTTTATTTCATGCTTAATAGCAAATTTCATTATTCCTCGCTGCCTTCTTCTGTTTCTTCTGTCTCTTCTTTGAAATCTGTTGTCTCTTCTGTTTCTTCTGCTGCTTCGTCAGCTGTATCTTCTACCACTTCCTCAGCTGCTGCTCTGTCTTCGTTGATCTGCTGTGCTTCTGCATAAATATCCTCAGCATTCTCCTGAATTGCGGAAGCTGTTTTCATTACACATGCCTTTGCACGTAAAACGGCTGCTGTGCAGTTTGTGTATAATTTCTTTGCATCTTTACTTGTAAGAATCTTGATACCTGCTGTACCGAAAGCTACTCCTGCTGCAAAGATTCCTGTTTTTTTACCGTCAAATTTGATCATTGATGTATCCTCCTGTTGTGATTTTTAATTTATTGTAACCACTCAGCACCCTTTCGGTGCTGAACAGTTATGAACTGTTTTCAGATAAATATGATGGGCAAACGCATTATTGCGACATCAGCTTATTTATATTCCATGTATTATACAACCAAAATTTCTGGATTTCTACTTTTTTCTTCTTGTTGAGAAATATTCTCATTTCAGACATGTTAAGAAAGTTACCGGAAACCGTATTGCCAAAAGAGAGTAAAAAACTGAAGAAATATAAGAAAGCCACCGGAAATTATACTCTTCAGCATTTCCCGGCGGTCATCAGTTCGTTCTCTATTTAAATTTTTACTTGTTTTCAATGTTTAAAATCACAGGAATTTACGAACATCCGCTCAATTTCCTGTTTGTCAATGTATCCACAGGCCTTCAGTCCTGTCAGAACTACATTGTTAAAACTGTCTTTTGATAATTTCTGGACTGTATTGTCATCCAGCTCAATGGTGCATACACTTTCATCTTTACAATCCGGATTTCTCACGATTTTATACATATTTCTTCTGCTGATCGCACCAATTTCTTCCAAAAGATTTACCATACGGTAAACCGTAGCTGATCCGATGCCCGGATCCAGGCGGGATGCATTGTAATAGATTTCTTTACAGCAGGAACACTCATTTTCAAGAATGACTTCCAACAGCATTCTTCTCTGTTTGGTAATCCTGCATCCTCGCTTCTTTAATTCCTGGATTACAACATCTTTCTGCATTCGGGTTCTCTGGTAATTGGGCTCTTTACAATTTTCCTGTCTCTGTAATGCTGCTGCTCCCAAAATCACATCATCCTTCCGCTTGTTAATTTCTGTTTCCTGACATATGGCTGCTGTTTGGCATCAGGTTTCAGTAATATGCCTGATTCTCAATGGCACCCTTTGCAGTGGCTGCAGTCTCCGCCACATGATGACTTGCCGCTTTTTTTGTCTCTGACGATTCCTCTTATGATCAGTCCGACAATTAAAATCAAAATTGCTCCTACAATCAATGTTCCCATAAATGACACCTCCTGCTTTATATCATTATCATACACATATAATCACTATACTGCAATCTGATAATCAGCAGTCCACTAACTGTGAAGATACGTTACTGTTCACTTCGTTCTCAGTAACACGCTCCGCGATGAAAAAGGTATGAAACAGTTGCAATTCTGTTTATCAGAACCCGCACCACCAGATGGGACGCAGGCTCTGATCTTATTACTGTTTTATCTGGCTTTTGCCATACCCTTTACCTTTACATTAAGGCTGCCGCTTTCCTTATAAGGTCTGAACAGCAGATATAAAAATCCGATGATAATTGCGAATGCAACCACTGTCCAGATACCGAAACCGCCGCCTGTAACCAGTGTACCGATCTGATAGATACACAGAGACACAAGATATGCAAGTCCACACTGATATCCGATTGCAAATAAAAACCATTTTGTATTGTTCATCTCTCTCTTGATCGCACCCATAGCTGCGAAGCAAGGAGCACAAAGAAGGTTGAATACCAGGAAGCCGTAAGCTGCGATCGGTGTCATAGCTGCTGCCAGGTTACCCCAGATCTCAGCACCGTCTTCTGCAACTTCTGCGAATCCATAAAGCATACCAAATGTAGCTACTACATTCTCTTTTGCAATCAGACCTGTAACAGCTGCAACTGCCATCTTCCATCCTTCGCCGGCTTTTGTCCAACCGAGAGGTGCAAAGATCCATGCGATTGCTGTACCGATCTTAGAAAGGATACTCTCGTTAAGTTCTTCAACCATACCGAAGCTTCCGCCTTCCCATCCGAAGCTCATTAAGAACCACAGAATGATTGTTGAAAGAAGGATGATTGTTCCGGCTTTCTTAATGAAGGACCAGCCTCTTTCCCACATACTTCTTAAGATATTGCTGACTGTTGGCCAGTGGTATGCAGGAAGCTCCATAACGAACGGAGCCGGATCACCGGCAAACATTTTTGTTTTCTTTAAGATGATACCGGAGCAGATAATTGCTACGATACCGACAAAGTAACAACTTGTTGCAACCCATCCGCTGTTTCCGAAGAATGCACCTGCGATCATGGCAATGATCGGAAGTTTAGCTCCGCAGGGAACGAATGTAGTTGTCATGATTGTCATCTTTCTGTCACGGTCATTCTCGATCGTACGGGAAGCCATAACACCTGGAACACCGCATCCACTGCCGATAAGCATTGGAATGAAGGATTTACCTGAAAGACCGAATTTACGGAAAATTCTGTCCATGATGAATGCTACACGAGCCATGTAACCACAGGACTCAAGGAATGCAAGGAATGCAAACAGTACAAGCATCTGAGGTACGAAACCGAGAACAGCTCCCACACCGGCTACAATACCGTCAAGGATCAGTCCCTGTAACCATGCTGCACAGCCAATCGCATTCAGCCCTGATTCAATTGCCGGAGGAATGATCTCACCAAACAGAACATCGTTTGTCCAGTCAGTTACGAAAGCACCAACTGTAGTTACAGATACATAATATACGATAAACATTACAACTGCAAAGATTGGCAGTGCCAGCCATCTGTTGGTAACAATACGGTCGATCTTATCAGATGTGGAAAGCTTATCTTTTCTTGCCTTAGTCACACACTGACCAATGATAGAAGAAATATAAACATATCTCTCATTTGTGATAATACTTTCTGTATCGTCGTCAAACT
This sequence comes from Blautia wexlerae DSM 19850, assembly GCF_025148125.1. Classification (NCBI taxonomy): domain Bacteria; kingdom Bacillati; phylum Bacillota; class Clostridia; order Lachnospirales; family Lachnospiraceae; genus Blautia; species Blautia wexlerae. Next base: position 2,018,301 of record NZ_CP102267.1, on the reverse strand, counting down.
CATTTTCCATTTCTTTGATCTCGGCAGATACATTTACGGATGTATTCATCTGCTCAATGATCTTGTCATCTCTTTCAAGAAGCTTGATTGCGAAGAATCTCTTCTGTTCTTCCGGTACCACACCGGTCAGTTTATTCTCAACTGCTCCGATGATCTCTTCTGCTTTATCGCAGAATTCATGGACAGGTGTTACTTTCCGGTGGCTCTGGGCAATGGAAACTGCCTTGTTTGCAGCTTCTGTGATTCCAGTTCCTTTCAGCGCGGAAATAGTAACAACTTCACAGCCAAGTTTCTTTTTCAGTTTATCAATATGTATTGTATCGCCGTTTTTCTCAACGATATCCATCATGTTGACTGCCATGATGACCGGAATCCCAAGTTCCAGAATCTGTGTTGTAAGATACAGGTTACGTTCAATATTGGTACCATCAACGATATTGATGATCGCATCCGGTTTTTCCTGAAGAATGTAATTTCTTGCAACTACCTCTTCAAGTGTATATGGTGATAAAGAATAAATACCAGGTAAGTCAGTGAGAATAACATCTTTGTGTCCTTTCAGCTTACCCTCTTTTTTCTCGACAGTTACACCTGGCCAGTTACCTACAAACTGATTTGATCCGGTCAGTGCATTGAACAATGTCGTTTTACCGCAGTTCGGATTACCTGCGAGTGCAATTTTTACTGACATAATCTCTCTCCTCTGATTTCTTGATCTTTCTCATTTTGATCACTTTACCCAATCTTTCTGCTGTCGATATCATTCTCAACAGTTATTAGTCATCACTAATACTTAGTTTTTGTTAACTATTAGATAACGCTAATTGTTAGAAAGACCTAACACGATGTCAAGAAAATTATTCTACGACAATCATTTCGGCATCTGCTTTACGTAAGGATAATTCATATCCTCTTACAGTTACTTCAACAGGATCTCCCAGAGGTGCAACTTTTCTTACATAAATATCCACGCCTTTAGTGATTCCCATGTCCATGATTCTTCTCTTTACCGGACCTTCACCGGTAAGTTTCTGAACCCGGACTGTCTCTCCAACACGTACTTCCTTTAATGTCTTCAAGCCTATTTCCCTTCTTTCCCTAGAATTTTAATGCTTTTCTCACAGGAAGAATTATGGTTCAGACCATAATCTTACTTGCCATATCTTTTCCAATGGCAACCCTGGATTCTTTAACATTTACGATCAGGCTTCCGTTAATCTCAGAAACAACTGTGACAACTCCTCCTACTACGAAGCCGAGCTCCTCAAGATGTCTCTTCACTTCTTCTTTGCCTCCGATCCTTTTGATTGTAAAAGGTTCACCTGCATTTACCATTGATAACGGCATTTCTTCATCCCTTCCTTTGCATTTAATTAATGATAAACATTATCTTTATCATGTGGTTAGTGTATTCTAATTTTGGTTAGATGTCAATAACTTTATTGAAATTTTTAATGATAAAGTTTTTCAGTTTAAAACATTAATATTTTTTTTCATTAATTTATCACTATATTATGCAATATATACAAGAAAAGTATTTATCAGCAACGTGCTTCGAGAATACCGTTGAGTGCATTTCCACTGCTGGTATGGCAGCGCACAATATCTGTAGAAGCGCCAACCTCGTCCAGTGCGCATTTTACCATCTTGTGGGATACGGTATTTGTAAAAAGTACCAGAAGATCCGGACATCCTATCTTTTTTCCGAAGTCGGCTTCCATCTGTGTGAAGACTTTGCATTTACATTTATAAGATTTACAGATTTTTTTGTACTGCCCTACCATTCTGTCATGTCCGCCTACGATTACAATACTCATGTATTATCCTCCTTTTGTTCTTTTAGATATATTAATGTGGGGATTGGAAAGTATTTATCCCTTGCCTGATAATCGGGCATTGATAATACTTTGGGTATGGTTAACTTTCTCTAACTGTAAGTTAGTATAAACTAACATAGGTTGCTTGTCAATATCTTCATGAAAATTTTGCGAAATTCATCCAAATTGTGAAGCAATTATTTATAAAAAAGAATCCTGCTTGCAGGATTAGCAGGATTAATTTCCTGTAATATAATAAAACTGCCATACAGTAATCTAACTGTACAGCAGTCTTTATGTATTTGTTAATATCTGTTATTTTTCGGGATTGGAATCATCATTCCGGCAATGCCACATGATCCAGTATTCCGGTAAGATGTGCAATGGTTATCCCGTAATTGGTCACAGGTACCTGTTGCTTCTTTGCCCTGTCGATGCGGTACATCACATATTTCCGGTTAAACATACATGCTCCGCACTGGATGATCAGATCATATCCGGTAAGGTCATCCGGAAAATCGGTTCCGCTTACCAGCTCTACCTGCAGGTTTTCTCCAAATCGTTTTTTCAGCATCCGGGGAATTTTCACTCTGCCAATATCTTCTTTCAGAGGTGCATGTGTGCAGCATTCGGCAATCAGTACATGAGAAGTTTCTTTCAGACTGTCAATTGCTTTTGCTCCCTCTATGTAGTAAGAAAGATCTCCCTTGTATGCCGCAAACAGTACAGAAAAGGAAGTAAGCATGCTCTCTTTTGGTTTGTTCTCATAGATGTATGGGAACACCTGAGAATCTGTGATGATCAGCTTCGGTGGTCTGGAAAGAGTCTGCAATGCAGCCGGATACCGGTCAGTAGTTACACTCATTATGAGACATCTTTTATCCAGCAGTTCTCGTAGAGTCTGTACCTGGGGCAGGATCAGCCGTCCCTTTGGTGCCTGGATATCCTGTGGCATTACAAGGAGTACCAGATCATCTTTGGAAACCAGATTCCCGGTGATCATTCTGTTACCGTAGCCTTCCGGGATTTTTTCTGCCAGAAGTTCTTTTAATTTCCGGATTCCCTCTCCCGTTTCAGAACTGACAGGACAGACCGTTTCTCCTGTATTTTTCTGAATCATCTGAATCAGATATTCTTTTTGTTCCTGTGTATATAGATCAGCTTTACCAAGCACCGGAATTACCGGTGTCTGCCGTTTCTTAAAATAGTTATACCATTTTAATTCCTGTACCATTTCATCCTCACAGAAAAGGATGATCGCCAGTTCAGTTTTCTGTGCAGCCAGACTGGTTTTTTCTATTCGTAATGCACCCAGTTCTCCTTCATCATCAAATCCTGCCGTATCGATGAGGATACAGGGACCAAGAGGATAGATTTCCATTGGTTTATATACAGGATCTGTGGTAGTTCCGGCAACATCCGCAACAATCGATACTTTCTGTCCGGAAAAAGTATTGATAAATGAGGATTTTCCACTGTTGGTTTTGCCAAAGATTCCTATATGCAGACGGTTTCCGGAAGGTGTTTCGTTCAATGTCACTGCCATATTAATCCCTTCTTTCAGGTGTTGTATTGATCGTTAAAAGTGCAGAGAATGTCAGAATCGGAAATCTCTCTGTCCGTTTACAATATCTGCAAGATGTTCCTCTGTGAGTTTCCTTATCTTTTCGCCCGGGATATTTTCCAGTTCTTTTTGAACCAGCTCCAGTCCGACTTTTTTCGTCTCAGGGCTTGCATAATCCTGGAGATATTCCATCAATGTCATCAGCGCATTGGGATGGCAGCAGTTGGAAATCTGTTTACTTTTGCACAAAGACATAAAACGGTCACCTGTTCTTCCTGCTCTGTAACAGGCAGTACAGAAGCTCGGGATATCTCCCATACCCATCAGCCAGTTTACGATTTCATCCAGAGATCTCTGGTCACTGACGTCAAATTGTGCAGATGTCACTTCATCTTCTGTTTCAGGAACGTCATACCCGCCAACGCTTGTCCTGGAGGCACCGCTGATCTGAGAAACTCCCAGAGGAAGTACTTTTTCACGAACTGCTTTACTTTCTCTTGTGGAAATGATCATTCCCGTATATGGCACAGCAATCCGGATCAGTGCACAGATTTTGGCAAAAATTTCATCACTGATACTGTTATCAAAAGCAGAAGGATCAATATCATCCGCATGTTTGATACGAGGCACACTGATAGTATGAGGACCTACTCCATGAACTGCCTCAAGATGTTCCGCATGCATCAGAAGCCCGGCAAACTCATACCTGTAAAGTTCAAGACCAAATAATACACCCAGTCCTACATCATCAATGCCGCCTTCCATTGCGCGGTCCATTGCTTCTGTATGATAGGCATAATTATGTTTCGGACCTGTTGGATGAAGTGTTTCGTAACTTTCTTTATGATAAGTCTCCTGAAAAAGAATGTAGGTACCGATTCCTGCATCTTTTAATTTCCTGTAATTTTCCACAGTTGTGGCCGCAATATTTACATTGACACGTCGGATGGCACCGTTCTTATGTTTAATGCTGTAGATTGTCTGGATGCATTCCAGAATGTACTCAATGGGATTATTAATCGGATCCTCTCCGGCTTCAATAGCAAGACGTTTATGTCCCATATCCTGAAGAGCAGTTACTTCTTTTACAATTTCTTCCTGAGTAAGTTTTTTGCGGGCAATATGCTGATTTTTCTTATGATACGGACAGTACACACAGCCGTTTACGCAATAGTTGGAAAGATACAGAGGGGCAAACAGAACGATTCTGTTTCCGTAGAATTCTTTCTTGATCTCCGCTGCCAGATCATACATCTCCTGAAGCTTCTCAGGAATGGGACAGGCAAGAAGGACAGAAGCTTCTCTGTGGGTAAGTCCTTTACATTCTTTTGCCTTCGCAAGGATCTGGTCGATCAGCTCCATATTTTCTTTGTTTGCATCTGCATATGCAAGGGTTTCTCTGATCTCTTCGTCGGAAATAAATTCCTCTGCTTTTAATGATTTTGGATTATACATAGATTTGTTTCCTTTCTTTTCGGTCAGGGGCTTCCTTATCTGCCGCTTTCCGATTAGTTTTTTTTCTATATTCAGTTTTATGTTCCGCTTATTGCGGGTGCTTAAGTTATTCAGGAGTGAACTGCAGTCATGCTTTATAATCGCCTCTGTCTGTCACTACTTCATAACCAATGCTCTTCATACGTGCTGCCATACAGGCTTTGCATTCAGCAGCTTCATCACCTGTACAGATCTTATTATCATAAAGGGTATACTTATCCCGGACATTGACCGGTGATAAGTTTGGCATTACTACATTGGCCCCTGCCAAAATTCCCTTCTCTCTGCCCTTGGGATCTATGGTTCCAAGGGCTGTTGTTGCCGGAAGAAGCGCATGTGGGTGGATCAGGCGGATAATTGACAATAATCGCAGAGTCTGCTCCAGCGTTCCGGGTGATTCTTTAGCAAACGGGGTGTCTTTGTGAGGAATAAACGGTCCGATTCCTATCATTTCAGGCTTTAATTCCTTAATAAATAAAAGATCGCTGTAAAGTGTATCTGCAGTTTGTCCCGGAGATCCTACCATGAATCCACATCCGGTTTGATATCCTATTTTCTTCAGGGTTTTCAGACAGTTTTTTCTGAAAACCAGGGACATCTGTTCCGGGTGAAGTTTTCTGTAATGTTCTTCATCTGCTGTCTCATGACGCAAGAGATATCTGTCAGCACCTGCATCAAAATACGCCTGATAGCTTTCTTCACTCTTTTCTCCGATAGAAAGAGTCACTGCACAGTCAGGGTATATTTCTTTAATCGTGCGGACAATCTGACAAATATGTTCATCTGTGAAATGCGGATCTTCTCCGCCCTGCAGAACAAAAGTCCGAAAACCAAGATTCCATCCTGTTTCACAGCAGGACAGAATCTGTTCCAAAGAAAGCCGGTATCTGTCTGCATCCGTATTTGAACAGCGTATACCACAATAATAACAATTGTTCTTGCAGTAATTTGTAAATTCGATCAGACCGCGGACATAAATTTTATTTTCATAAATTGCTTTTGCGGTCTGTTGTGCTCTTCTTCGTAGTTCTTCCGTTACCAGTGGATTCTGTGTATGTAAAATCATTTCCAGTTCTTCTCTGGTAATATTCTGTGTCTCCTGAATGTGTTCAGGTATCTGCAACTCTGCTGATGCCATATATTTTCATTTCCTCTAAGCTTTCGAATAGACTGTTTTTGCTGAAACCCCTGCCAGCCGGCCAATTTTTCCAGTCAGTGCATTGATTATATCCAGAGGTGCATCTATTGCCACACTGATAATGCTTATCCCTCTCTGCCTGTAAGGAATCCCCATTCTGCCGATGATATAAATGCCATATTCATGAAGAATCCTGTTCAGACATTCTACAGAATCTGAATTCTCTACTATAATACTGATCACTGCAATTCTGCTTTCCATAGAAACACCTCTCATATAATTAATCAACTTATCTGCACATCAGAATTTACAAAAGTTAACAACTCTCTGAATCTGGTGACTGATCGGATAGGAATCATAACCATAAACCCCTTTCATCCAGCCGGCATACTGTGCTTCCGGATCATAATAAAGACCATTGATCTTTACCCAGCAATGACGGGTAAATCCATCTGCCGCTCCATCTCTGCTTCCCGGTACCCGGCCACAGATCATATACGGTGTATATCCTATTTCTCTTGCAAGAGCAGCAAAAATACAGGAAAATCCATAACAGTTGCCATATCCTGTACGAAACATCCTCAATGCCTCACTGCGCGCCCAGCCACTCTGGTAAATGTTAGGATCCGGACCACCATAGTAAAATCCTCCGTAAACAACATATTTCCAACATGCATAAAGCTTCTGGCTCTGACTCATACCTGAATTTGTGATTGACGATACAATCTGCATCACACGCATTTTCAGCAGAGCATTATAATCTTTTCTTGCAGCACCGGAATTGGTAAAATAAAGCTGGCCGTTCTGTCTGGATTTCTTCTGATACAGCCTTCCTTTTGGATCCGCATAATACAGATTATTCTTATAGATAAAATATCCAATGCTGGCACGGCCGTGTTCTGTCCTTATATGATAAATATTGGATCCGGATTTTACAATTTTATTCTGTTTATTCTCAAATAAACGTCCTTTCTCATCAAAAACATAAACTACATTGTTGATACGCTGTCCTCCTCGCACAGCATTTCCATTTGCGCCAAAATAATACTTATAGCCATTATATCTCTTCCATTTGTTCTTAACCATTTTTCCCTTATAATAATAGTAAATCTTGTTTCCCTTTGTAACCAGTTCTCTTATGGGAACCGGAGATGACGTCGGGGATACCCCGGACTGCTCTGTAACAGGAATATCATTTTCCGCAGCCTGTACACCAAATACCGGCACTGCCAAAACAGCAACTGCCATTATGATATAAAGTAATTTTTTCAGTGTTTTCATAACCCTTTTTCTCCTTACATATTCTCGTGAATCCAGAAACAAAAAATATAACCATATACCATGATTACGATCCTGTCTCTTCCATTCCCTTCTTCACTTTAGTGTAACAAAAAATTTATCTGATTTCCACACTTTTGTGGCATTTTAGCAAAAAATACTGCTGTCCGAACTTTTATCAATGTTTTGAACAGCAGTATCTGCTATATCTCTGAATTATTATAATTTCTTACCTGTAAGCATTTCATAACCCTGAAGATATTTTCCGATTGTCTTATCTACAATATCCTGCGGAAGTGTCCAGTCATTGTCCGGATTTGCTTTCAGCCAGTCACGTGCAAACTGTTTGTCAAAGGATGGCTGACCATGTCCCGGTTCATATCCTTCAGCAGGCCAGAAACGGGAGCTGTCCGGTGTGAGCATCTCATCACCGATCACCATGTTTCCGTCTTTATCCAGGCCAAATTCAAATTTGGTATCTGCGATAATGATTCCCTTGCTTAATGCGTATTCTGCACATTTCTTATAAAGTGCAATTGTATTATCACGAAGTTTTGCAGCTAATTCCTCTCCTCTTCCCGGGAAATATTTCTCAAGGTGAGCGATACTCTGCTCATAGGAGATATTTTCGTCATGATCGCCAATCTCAGCCTTTGTGGACGGAGTATAGATCGGCTCAGGAAGCTTGTCAGATTCCTTCAGTCCTTCCGGTAATTCAATGCCGCAGACTTTACCTGTCTTCTTGTAGCTTTCCCAGCCGCTTCCTGTAATATATCCACGCACAATACACTCGATAGGCAGCATTTCAAGCTTACGGCACATCATGCTGTTTCCATCAAATTTCTCCTGCTGGAAAAATTCAGGCATATCTTTTACATCTACAGAAATCATGTGGTTCGGCAGAATGTCTTCTGTCATGTCAAACCAGAACTTGGACATCTGAGTCAGTACAGTTCCCTTCTTGGTTACCTGATTGTTCAGGATAACATCAAAGCAGCTGATGCGGTCTGTCGCAACCATGATCAGGCTGTCACCGTTGTCATAAATCTCACGTACTTTACCTTCTTTGATTGGTTTCATTTCCTGCATTTTTTCGCACCTCAATATTCGTTATGTAATTTGTAAAACTCCAAAATCATCGGCCTTTGCCGAAATTACTGTATTACCGTACCACTATCTCTGTAAGATTGTCAATACACTGAATTTTATTTAGCTTTGCTGATAAAATGTAAGCAACTGTTAATTCTCACTTCATATCCCGAAACGGCTTTATTCGTCCTTCGCCCATCCGTAAGAATATTTCACAGCCTTATTCCATCCTTTGATCTTTTGCTCTCTTGTTTCTTCAGTGATAGACGGGTAGAATTTCTGGTCAATGGACCAATTGTGGCGCACTTCTTCTTTACTGCTCCAGTAGCCTACTGCCAGACCTGCCAGATAAGCAGCCCCCATTGCAGTTGTCTCAACACAGCATGGACGGTTGACCGGTGCATTGATAATATCTGCCTGTGTCTGCATCAGGAAATTGTTGGCACTGGCTCCACCATCAACTTTTAATGCCGCCAGATTAATGCCTGAATCTGCTTTCATGGCATTTAGTACGTCATTTACCTGATAGGCAATAGATTCCAGCGTTGCGCGGATAATATGATATTTGTTCACACCGCGGGTAATTCCTACGATCGTACCTCTCGCATACTGATCCCAGTGGGGAGCTCCCAGTCCTGTAAAGGCCGGCACAACATAACATCCATGTGTATCTGATACTTTATTTGCCATATACTCGGAATCTTCAGAGGAATCAATTACCTTTAATTCATCTCGCAGCCACTGGATAGCTGCACCTGCAACAAAAATTGATCCTTCCAGTGCATAGGTTACCTTTCCGTCCAATCCCCACGCAATCGTAGTAACCAGTCCGTTCTTTGAAAAGACAGGTTTCTCTCCTGTATTCATCAGAAGAAAACATCCTGTGCCATAAGTATTTTTTGCTTCTCCGGCATTAAAGCAGGTCTGGCCAAACAAAGCAGCCTGCTGATCACCTGCTGCACCTGCAATAGGGATAGCACCGCCAAGGACTGCCGGATCTGCTTTTCCATAAATACAGCTGGATGGCATTGGTTTGGGAAGCATGGACTTTGGAATGTCAAGTTCATTCAAAATTTCCTGATCCCACTGTAAAGTATTGATATTAAAAAGCATGGTTCTGGATGCATTGGAATAATCTGTAACATGGACTCTGCCCTTTGTCAGTTTCCAGATCAGCCAGGTTTCCACAGTTCCAAACAAAAGCTGCCCTTTCTGCGCTTTCTCTCTGGCTCCTTCTACATTGTCCAGAATCCACTTTATTTTTGTTGCAGAGAAATAAGCATCGATCACAAGCCCTGTTTTCTCCCTGAATTTCTCAGTCAGTCCTCTGGCTTTCAGCGAGTCGCAGTATTCCGATGTTCTGCGGCACTGCCATACGATCGCATGATAGACAGGTACGCCGGTATTTTTATCCCATACGATTGCAGTTTCTCTCTGGTTTGTGATTCCGATCGCAGCGATCTTTGAAGCATCTGCTCCAATCTTGGTCATTGCCTCTACTGCCACACCCAGCATACTGGCCCATATCTCATCTGCATCATGTTCTACCCAGCCCGGTTTCGGGAAATACTGGGTAAATTCTCTCTGTGCAACACTTAAACGTTCTCCCTTTTCATTAAACAGGATACAGCGGTTGCTGGTCGTCCCGGCATCCAGTGCCATAATATATTTTCCCATAAAAGATTTCCTCCGTTCTCTTTCATTATTATAACCATACCACAAACATCTGAAGGTTGCTATTCTTTTTTATTCATGTTATGATGCAGACAAAACGAAACGTTACTGCTATTATAGAAAGATGGAGTACAATATTTTGAAGAAAAAAGAATTTATTTTTATAGGTGGTATTCTTATTCTTGCACTGGCGATGTGGGGAGGAATGTCTCTTATAAATAAGGGCAGTCATGGTTCCATCCGTATTACTGTAGACGGAAAAGAATATGGAACTTATTCTCTGGAAAAGGATCAGACGATTAAAATCAACGATACAAATGTCTGTGAGATCAAAAACGGTCAGGCACGTATGATCTCTGCACAATGCCCCGATCATCTGTGTATGAAACAGAAGGCAATCGACGAAAAAGGAGGCACCATCGTATGCCTCCCTAATAAAGTCGTTATTGAAGGGGAAAAAAGTACTGACAGTAAAAAAACTGACGAACCGGTAATTGATGCAGTAACCTGAGCTCTCCGTTGCCTGTAACTGAATAACTGTTTCACAGTTCGGCTAAAAGCAAAATTTAAAGGCATCATATTATACGGCAGCTATATGATGATACACACCAGCCCGCCCTTACTGTCATTGACAATTTTCTGCATGGTATCCTGAAGCTTTACCTGGCTTTCTTCGCTGATAGCTGCAATCTTGCTTCGGATGCCATCCTGCACCAGCTGCTCAATGGATTTGCCGAAAATATTAGTCTCCCAGATACTCTCCCCCCTCTGGCTGCCTTCGTCAATATACTGGATCAGATCTTTTGCCTGCTGTTCTGTTCCTACTATGGGAGCAATTTCAGTTTCTATATTTGCCTTTATCATATGGATAGACGGACTCTTTGATTTTATCTTTACTCCATATTTATTCCCCTGTCGGATCACTTCAGGCTGTGCGATCTCAATCTCATCCAGATTCGGGACAACCACACCATAACCGGTTCCACGCACTGCTTCCAGTGCAGTCTGCACTTTTACATATTCCTCTTTCATATGTACCAGTTCCTGCATTGTATGGATCAGTTCATATTCACTCTCCATTTCGATTCCACTCATCTGACTGAGCATCCTGTAATAATATTCTTCCTTTATGCGTATTCTTACCTTTACTGTTCCATCGGATAAGCCTACATCTTCCAGAAGGGAATCCTGTACATAAGGTCCGGATAATTTTACAGATTCCTTTGTGATATCACGTATATGCTGCATACTTTTCATTTTATCCCTGATCTGTGAAAGGATCTGCTGTTTTAACTCATGCTCCAGGGGAAGCATTTCTACCCAGCGCGGAATAAAAAACTGAATCTGACTGACAGGAAATTCATATAAAACCTTCTCCAGAATCCTGGCAATATCTTCTTTTCTCAATTGGTCACAGTTTACTGTCAGAGCAGTTACCTTATATTTCTGTTGGATTTCTTCCGCTGTTTTCAGAGCCGCATCTTTATATGGCATCTGCGAATTTACCAGCACAATAAATGGTTTCTGCTGTTTTTTCAGTTCCTGAATAGTCTTCTCTTCTGCCTCCGGAAAATTGTCTCTGGGAAGTTCACCGAAACTTCCGTCAGTTGTGACCACAATACCTATTGTGGAATGCTCCTGAATTACTTTCTGTGTTCCGATGCGTGCGGCCTCGCGAAATGGGATTGCCTGCTCAAACCAGGGAGTTTTTACCATTCGTTCTTTACCGTCCTCCGTCTGCCCGGATGCACCCTTTACCAGAAAACCCACACTGTCTATCAGGCGGATCTTTACCTGCTGATCTTCTCCGAGAGTGATGGGAACTGCTTCTTTGGGAATAAATTTTGTTTCTGCTGTGGTGATGATTTTGCCTGATCCGCTTAAAGGAAGCTGATCTCTGATCTCTGCCTGCTTTGTATCTGACATCTGCGGCAATGCAACAAGTTCCATGAATCTGCGGATAAATGTAGATTTTCCTGTGCGGACAGGTCCTACGACCCCTATGTATATATCTCCCCCTGTACGGGCCTGGATATCACGATACACCTGAAAATTTTCCATAAAAATAGCCCCCTTGCATATTTACACATAACCTTCATGTATTGTTATAAAATATGCAAGGAAGCTTTAAAATATTCTATTTATCATTTGGACATATTGTTACTGTCAGGTATCACAGATGTTTCTTAATAGGAATCATTGTGAAGCAGATGATGCTCTTTGCCTTTCAGAAGTCCGTTGTAAAGTTCCAGAACTAACGGGTTTTCATCGGATTTCTTAATGATAGTTGTATTATCTGCATTATACAGGCCCTTAGCTCTCAGAGCTTTGGTTCTGTCGCCGGATCTTGTCGGCTGTCCGCCACCCATGATACATCCGCGGCGGCATGCCATGATCTCGATCAGATGATATTCTTTCTCACCATTCTTAACCTGTTCCATAACGGTTCTTGCATTTGCAAGGCCGCTGGCAACACAGATATTAAGGTTCATTCCTTCATAAGGAACTGTAAATTCCTTGATTCCCTCATCTCCACGAACACCGCATTCTGCGATCTCATGCATGGTTTCTTTGCTGTGATCCGGAGTCAGACGGCGGAGAACTGCTTCTGTAACACCTCCTGTAACACCGAAGATAACACCACCACCGGAGCCGAAGCCAAACGGCATATCACAGGCTTCCGGTTCAAGAGTTGCAAAGTCAAGACCAAAGTTATCGATCATGCGGAGCAGCTCTGTAGTTGTAATAACGATATCTGTATCCTGTTCACCGTCTGTGAAGCTGTTCGGACGAACTGCTTCTGCCTTCTTGGCTGTACATGGCATAATAGAGATCATAACTGTTTTCTTGCCGCCGGCATGCTTCGGATCGCGGAAGTACTCTTTGATTACTGCGGAGAGCATTCCCTGTGGAGAACGGCAGGTAGAAAGATTCGGAATATAATCCTTGTACTGGTCTGTGATAAACTTCACCCATGCAGGACAGCAGGAAGTAAGAAGCGGAAGTTTCTCACCCTTCTTAATTCTGTCAAGGAACTCGGCACTCTCTTCCATAATAGTAAGGTCAGCACTGAATGAAGTATCATAAACTTCATCGAATCCCATTCTGTGGAGAGCATTGACAATCTTACCCATAACACTCTTGCCTTTGGTCAGTCCATAATGATCACCTACTGCGACACGTACTGCGGGAGCAATCTGAGCAACTACACGTATATTCGGATCAGCAAGTGCTTCCCATGCCTCGTTCATATGTGTCTTGATCGCAATAGCACCTGTTGGGCAATATACACGACACTGACCGCAGTTTACACATTCTGTCTCTGCGATTTTTTTGTTAAATGCAGGCATTACCATGGCCTCAGTTCCCCGGAATGCAAAGCCTAAAGCTCCGATTCCCTGAAGTTCTTCGCAGGCACGTACGCAGTCACCACACAGAATACATTTGTTTGGATCACGAACCAGAGAAGGAGAACTTGTATCCAACTCATGATATTCCCTGGTATTTTTGAAACGGATTGTCTGTACGCCCAACCTGTGTGCCAGTTCCTGAAGGACACACTCACCACTCTTGATACAGGTTGTACAGTCACGACAATGTGCTGCAAGCAATAATTCTACAATTAGTTTTCTGTATTTCTTGACTCTTCCGGAATTGGTATAGATCACCATTCCATCTCTTGGCTGTTCAGAACATGAGGCAAATGTTTTTCCCCTCTCGTCTTCAACTGTACATAAACGACAGGCACCAAAAGTGGATACCTCTGAGTGGTAGCACAGTGTCGGAATATTGATCCCTGCCTTGCGGATGACAGACAGGACATTTTTTTCATCGGTAAATTCTACCTTTCTACCGTCAATTATCATATGGCCCATAGTGTATCCTCCCTTCTATGCTTCCACATATACTGCATCAAAGTTACAGTTGTCCTTACATGCACCGCATTTGATACAGATGTCGTTATCAATGTGATATGGATGTTTAATCTTACCTGAGATTGCACCTGCCGGACAGTTCTTTGCACATTTACCGCAGCCGATACAGAACTCAGGGTTGATGTGGAACTGACGAAGAGCAGTACATACTTTTGCACGGCATTTCTTATCGCGGATATGTTCCTCATATTCATCGCGGAAGCGTTTGAGAGTACTAATAACAGGAAGAGGTGCACTCTTGCCAAGTCCGCACAGAGCCATGTTCTGAACCATATTTGCAAGCTCTTCCAGCTCATCCAGATCGGACATCTCACCCTTGCCATCTACGATCCTCTCCAGGATCTCCAGCATACGTTTGGTACCCTCACGGCATGGAACACATTTGCCACAGCTCTCACGCTGGGTGAAGTTCATAAAGAATCTGGCAACCTCAACCATACAGGTATTCTCGTCCATAACTACCAGACCACCGGATCCCATGATCGCATCTAATTTTTTGACAGAATCAAAGTCAAGAGGTGCATCCAACTGATCCAGGATCAGACATCCGCCGGACGGACCGCCGATCTGGACGCCCTTAAATGCGGCGCCACTCTTCAATCCACCGCCGATATCATAGATAATGTGGCGGAGTGTGGTTCCCATAGGAACCTCGATCAGACCGGTATTCTCGATAGAACCGGTCAGTGAGAAGGTTTTTGTTCCGGGGCTTCCCTCTGTACCGATGGTGCGGAACCAGTCTGCTCCCTGAAGAATAATCTTCGGTACATTAGCATAGGTTTCTACATTATTAAGAACTGTAGGCTTACCCCACAGACCTTTCTCTACTGTACGGGGCGGTTTTACACGAGGCATACCTCTGTTACCCTCGATAGATGCGGTAAGTGCCGAACCTTCTCCACATACGAAAGCTCCGGCACCTCTGTTGATATGTAAATGGAAGTTTACACCGGAATTTAAAATATTATCACCTAACAGGCCATATTTTTCTGCCTGTTCAATCGCCATCCTAAGTCTCTTTACAGAAAGAGGATACTCTGCACGAACATAAATATATCCATTCTCCGCACCGACTGCGTAGGCTGCAATAGTCATACCTTCGATCATCTTATATGGATCACCTTCCATGACGGAACCATCCATAAATGCACCGGGATCACCCTCATCACCATTACATACAACATAGCGGGTTTTCTCTGCCTGGCGTGCAACCTGAGACCATTTCTTGCCTGCCGGGAATCCTGCACCGCCACGACCGCGAAGCCCGGATTTAGTTACTTCATCAATAACTTCCTGCGGGGACATGCTTCCCATCACTTTTGCAAGTGCCTGATAGCCTCCCACAGCAATATACTCTTCGATAGATTCCGCATCGATTTTTCCGCAGTTTTCAAGAACGATACGTGTTTGTTGATTTAAGAAAGGAATATCATCAGGATGTGGACAGACTGTATTATTATCACGATAAAACAGTCTCTCTACAGGTTTCCCTTCCAATATAGTTCTCTCCACAATTTCCTTACAGTCTTCCGGCTGTACGTGAACATACTGATAATCATATGGTTCAATTCTCATCAGAGGTCCAAGTTCACATAAGCCCTGGCACCCTGTCTTGATCACGCCTACATGAGGCACATCCTTCTGCATTTCAACTGTTACTCCATCAATTCTCTCACAGAGTACTGACATCTCTTCATAAATCTTCTGCGCTCCGGATGCGATACATCCGGTACCTGAACAGACAAGAACGCGGCAGGTATAAGATTTAATCTGCTCATTTACTTCAGCCTGCTTATTTAACAGGTCTTCTTTACTCTTAATACTCATACGCACTCTCCTCTCAGTTTATTCAAAAGTTCTACAGCTTTCTCAGGAGTCATCTTCGGATGTACTTCATCATTGACAGTCAGTGTGGGGGCAAGTCCACATGCACCCAGACAGGATACTGTTTCTACGGTAAAAAGCATGTCATCTGTAGTGTGTTTCTTGTTGCTCAGTCCAAGTTCCTTCATCAAAGCCTCTTTTACAGGCATGGATTTTCTCACATGACAGGCTGTTCCGTCACACACTTTAATGACATATTTCCCTTTCGGCTCAAAAGAAAAATTCTCATAGAATGTGGCTACACTGTAGGCCTTGGCTTCTTTTACTCCGATTTCTTTCGCTACATAAGTCAGCAATTCTCCCGGCAGGTAACGATATTCCGCCTGAATATCCTGCATGATCGGAATCAGCGATGCTGCTGTACGTCCATAGTGCTCGATGATCTCATCCGCTTTTCTGTAATAAGACTGGTCTAACATTCGGTTCCCTCCTTAAATAGTAATTTTGATATATCGGTTTTAATATAGTACCGATATATCGATTCCCACGCAGCTTTAGTTATTTTCAACATATGTGTTGTTGATATTATACATTATATAGTTGTTTTGCACAATATCATTTTTGAAATTTTCTGAAATTAATTTATAACAATTTGTTATAGATGTATAGTATTCATAAATGTATATAAATGAAAAGCAATTTCTTTAACAGGGTTGTTAATTTAATAGCAATATCAAAACAAAAAAAGATCATTGAAAAGAATATTATCTTCTTCTCAATGACCTTTCTGGAAATGGCTGCATTATTTAATTTCATGTTCCTCATGGAAATGCTTATATTTTTCTATAAACATCAACAGAAAGCTGATCATAAGGAATCCACAGGAAACCCAGATCATTCTGATTCCATAGCGTATGGACAGATTTCCACCAATGCCGGCACCCAAGGCAAACATAAGGATGATTCCAAAATAATACATCGCCTGTTTTAGCTGTTTTGATTTTTTTTCACGAAAATAAACTGACAACGCAGCTGTACCACTGCGCAAATTACCGATACACATAGTACTTGCATAGGAATATCCGTTTACCTTGCGGAAGGACTGTACCTGCATTGCACAGGCGAAAGATGCCATGGCATTTGCCAGCATATTGTATTCGGTTGGCAGGAAACCTACTGTAAATAAGATCAGGATTTCTGCCAGCAGAACACCCTGTCTCCAGTGGAGCTTCTGCGCATATTTATAATTTGCCTGTATTTTCTCCGCAACCCATACGCCCAGTGCAAAGAAAATAATAGGAAAGAAGTATCCCAGTCCTGCTGTCAGTTCTCCTGCCATAAAGTGCTGGCTCATAAGAACGACGTTTCCTGTCTGTGCATTACAGAATACTTCGTTTCTTGCATTATAGGTGTAAGCATCCTGAAAACCTCCTGACAGTGCCAGGAATGCACTGTTTAAAAAGGCTTCCGACATTTGTATTTCGTGTTGATTATGATCTTTCATGATTTTCCCCGTTCAAGTTTATTTGCAGTTATCTCCTGTACGGATAACTGCCTTTATTCTTTTACCGTTTATTTTCAAACATTCGAAATCCGCTGCTTTACTGCGTAAATCGCTGCTTTCTCATGTTTGGCGGGTCCCTTTTTGACCCTGATTATCATGTTATACGTTTATAGGTCAAATGTAAAAGATATAATTCATATTATTGTATATATGATTTTTATATATTGGATACAATATATATATAATTTTGGCTATATAAAGCAACTTCCATATACTGTATGTCTACAGCATATGGAAGTTATTTTTTTATGTATCTGCAGAATTACTTATCTCCGTGTTCTTTGAGATATTCTGCTTTTCCCATCTCGTACAGATTATTGCCTTCTGAGTCAATGATGACTACAAGAGGCATATCCTCTACATACAATTTACGAAGTGCTTCTGCTCCCAGATCTTCATAGGCGATCAGTTCGGCCTTTTTGATGCATTTTGCAAGAAGCGCACCTGCACCGCCGATAGCTCCGAAGTATACACCATCATATTTCTTCATGGCGTCTACTACTTCCGGAAGGCGGGCACCTTTACCGATCATTCCTCTTGCTCCCACAGACATCATTGTGGGTGCATAGGCATCCATACGTCCGCTGGTTGTAGGGCCTGCGGAGCCGATGACTGCGCCTGGTTTTGCAGGAGTTGGTCCTACATAGTAGATGGTTGCATCTGTAGGATCAAATGGAATTTTCTCACCTTTTGCAAGGGCCTCACACATTCTCTTGTGTCCTGCATCACGTGATGTATAAATAGTACCTGTTAATAATACCTGATCACCTGCATGGAGAGTTCTTGCCAGCTCTCTAGTAAGTGGAAGCGTAATTTTCTTTCTTTCCATCTCAGATCACCTCCGATTTATGGCGGGTTACATGGCAGTTGATATTAACTGCACATGGCATACCTGCAATATGAGTCGGCATTGTTTCGATATTCAGGCCGATGGCTGTTGTCTTTCCGCCAAATCCCTGAGGTCCGATTCCAAGCTTGTTTACTTTTTCCAGCATTTCTTTCTCAAGATCAGCATAGAACGGATCCGGGTTCTGAGTATCCAGAGGTCTCATCAGTGCTTTCTTTGCAAGAAGTGCACATTTGTCAAAGGTTCCTCCGATACCAACTCCGACTACCATTGGCGGACATGGGTTGGGACCTGCGGTCTCTACTACTTCAAGGATAAAATCCTTGATTCCCTGTAATCCTGCAGATGGTTTGAACATACGGATCTGGCTCATGTTCTCACTTCCGAAGCCTTTGGGGCCTACTGTGATCTTTACCTGATCTCCGGGAACGATTTCTGTGTAGATCATAGCCGGTGTATTGTCGCCTGTGTTTCCACGGCGAACCGGATCCTTTACTACAGATTTTCTTAAATATCCCTTATCATATCCACGACGTACACCTTCATTGATGGCATCGTTCAGATTTCCCCCGACAAAATGTACATCCTGTCCGATTTCAAGGAATACACATGCCATTCCTGTATCCTGGCAGATCGGCACATTCTCATTATCTGCAATATCAAAATTCTCAATAATGTTGTCAAGGACACCCTTGGCAATCTCTCCGTCTTCGCATGCGCGGCATGTTTTGATGGCGCATTTTACGTCTTCCGGAAGATGTTCATTTGCTTCGATACAGAGTTTTTCGATGACATCTGTAAGTCTGCTTACTTCTACTTCACGCATTCTGGTAAGCTCCCTTCTCTATTTCTGGATATGCCATTAAGAAATGACATATTCCCTTTTTCATTATATCAAAGGTTTCCGGTAACGGCAATTTCCCGGCACCGATACCGGAACATTTTTATCGTATACTGGTTACAGTAACTTTTATATTCTGATTGTCTGACCTTTTATCAGCGCTGCTCGTGACGGGCATATTTTGGAAGCAGTAACGGAGATACTTTGTCAGTATGTAAATCTGCTTTGTCCAGTTCATCTGCATATTTGTAGATATGATCCAGGTTCATTTCACCAAGCTCTACATTCTTGCATTTTGCAGCTGCTTTTTTACCTGCATTTCTTCCGAATACGATAACATCCAGAAGAGAGTTACCCATCAGTCTGTTTCTTCCGTGGATTCCACCTGCGGCTTCTCCTGCAACTAACAGGTTTGGAATTTCTTTTGTGAATCCGTCTCCGTTAATCTCAAGACCACCGTTCTGGTAGTGAAGTGTCGGATAAATAACGATAGGAACTTTTCTCATATCAATGCCGTAGTTCATGTACATACGGAACATAGCCGGGATTCTCTTTTCGATGGTTCCTTCGCCACCGAGGATCTCGATCATCGGAGTGTCAAGCCATACACCTTTCAGTCCGCCTGGAACTTCTACGCCACGGCCTTCTTCGCATTCACGGATAACACCGGAAGCATTTACGTCACGGGTTTCAAGCGGATGAATATAAGCTTCTCCGTTTGCATTTACAAGCTGTGCACCAACGGAACGAACTTTTTCTGTTACCAGAGCACCCATGATCTGTGATGGATAGATTGCTCCTGTTGGATGGTACTGGATAGAATCCTGATAAAGAAGGGAAGCACCAGCTCTATATCCAAGTACAAGTCCGTCTGCAGTTGCGCCATAATGGTTAGATGTCGGGAATCCCTGATAATGCATTCTTCCTGCACCACCTGTTGCGATTACAACAGTTTTGGCTCTTGCAACAGAATAATCTCCTGTTTCCATGTTAAGAAGAACTGCACCTGCAACCTGTCCTTTTTCATCTTTCAGAAGTTCAACAGCTGAAGTAAATTCAACTACCGGAATCTTAAGATTCAGAACTTCATCTCTGATGGTACGCATGATCTCAGATCCAGAATAATCCTTTGCAGCATGCATTCTCTTTCTTGAAGTACCGCCGCCGTGTGTGGTAACCATGGTTCCGTCTTCTGCTTTATCAAATTCAACACCAAGGTCATTGAGCCATTTGATGGCATCCGGAGCTTCCATTACCAGTCTCTTTACCAGTTCCGGTTTTGCAGCAAAATGTCCGCCGCCGAAGCAATCCAGATAATGCTGTACAGGAGAATCGTTCTCTTTGTCAGCTGCCTGGATACCACCTTCAGCCATCATTGTATTGGCATCACCGATACGAAGCTTTGTAACGATCATAACGTCAGCACCTGCATTATGTGCTTCGATTGCACAGGAAGAACCTGCACCGCCGCCGCCGATTACAAGTACATCTACATCATAATCAATTTTTGTAAGGTCAATTTTTTCGTTGATCAGACGGCTTGTTGAATGAAGCATTTCTGCCAGTTCCAGAGGAGCTTTCTGTCCTTTGTTCGGTCCTACTTTGATTTCTGCAAACGCGTCTGGATTATAATCCGGATGGAATTTCTCAAGAAGAGCGTCTTTCTCTTCAGCTGTCAGACGTCTTGGCTCTGTTGCCATACGCTGTGCTCTTGTAGCCTCTACCTTTTTGATGGATTCCATCATATTTTCTGGATATGGTGCATACATGTTTTACGCCCTCCCTATTTCTCAATTTCTCTGTTGTTGTAAAGTTCCTGCATGTCTGTGATTGGTTTCTGCATGATCTGCTCGATCAGATCATCATATTTACCTTCGTGGATTTCTTCTACACGTTTCTCCAGATGTTCGCTCTTAGGCGCGATATATTTACCTGTGAGACGTCTTGCCAGAAGACCTACCATCGGATGGGAAATACCGGCCGGACATCTTACAGAACAGCATCCGCAGCTTACGCAGTCGAAGGATTCCTCTGCACATTTTTCAAGTTCGCCTCTCTGTGCATATGCGATGTACTGCATTACATTTAAGTCCTGAGTACATGCTTTTGTACAGGCATTACATCCGATACAGCTGTAGATTTCCGGATAGAGTTCCATCATTACCTGCTGATTCGGTTTCAGGTCTTCGATGTTGTAGAGTCTCTTATCTGTAGGGAAGAACGGGATGCTTGCTACATACATTCCTTCCTGTACCTGTGTCTGACAGGCAAGACATGTTTTCAGCTCGTTTTCACCTTTGATTCTGTAGATTGTTGCGCAGGCTCCGCAGAATCCGTGTCTGCAGCCGCATCCTCTCTTTAATGTATAACCGGCATATTCCATGGCAGTCATAATTGTAAGTTCTGCAGGTACGCTGTATTTCTTACCGAAAAAATATACGTTTACCATATTCTTTTCCATTTGAGATTACCAGTCCTTTCTATATATATCATCTGTCGTCAGCAGCACATACAAGCTCGAATCCGCTACGCTACTTCTCGCTTGAGGGCGTTCGCCCTACAGAATGTTCTGTGAAAGAATGCTTATATGCAAGCATGACGCATTCCTTCACATCACTTTCTGCACTGCTCATTGCTTATCAATATTCTGCAGGTAATTCATCAATCTCGTCGCATCTGAATACCGGACCGTCTTTGCAGACGTATTTGGAACCGATATTGCAACGGCCGCATTTACCGATACCGCATTTCATACGAAGCTCCAGAGTTGTGTAAACCTGTTCTCTGGAGAAGCCCAGTTCTTCCAGTCCTGCAAGAACGAACTTGATCATGATCGGCGGTCCGCAGACAAGTGCTGTTTTGTTTGTATCGAATCCAATCTCTTTCAGATAAGAAGGAACGAATCCAACGTGTCCGTCCCAGCCTTCCTGTTCACGGTCGATTGTCAGATAAACATTAACTCCCTCTGCTTTCATCCAGACTTCCTGGATTTCTTTTAACTGTACCAGGTCATCTGCGGAACGGGAACCATAGAGGATATCTACTGTTCCGTAATCTGCACGGTTATCCAGTACATAGTTGATAACAGAACGAAGAGGTGCAAGTCCGATACCACCTGCGATAAACAGAAGGTTTTTACCTTTTAATTTATCTTCTACAGGGAAATGATTTCCGTATGGTCCACGGACTGTGATCTCATCTCCAACCTGAAGGCTGTGGAGATAATCGGTCAGTGCACCGCACTTCTTGATACTGAATTCCTGATATTCTTTATTTGTAGGTGAAGAAGTAATGGAAAACATACCTTCACTTACACCTGGTGCGCAGACCATTGCACACTGGCCAGGCATATGTTCAAAAAGTTTTCCTCCTTCAGGAGCGTTTACACGGAATGTTTTAACATCCGGTGTCTCCTGACGGATATCTGTGATCACACCAACCTTCGGGATCAGTGTGTCTAATGTGTAGTTTTTATGGCAGGTACATTCGCTCATTATTTTTCACCTCCCTGATTTTCAAAAGCTTTGATGACTTTTACGATATTTAAGGATGATGGGCATTTCTCAACGCAGCGGCCGCATCCTACACATGAGAACATTCCATTGTTGTTTACCGGATAGTAAACAAGTTTATGCATGAATCTCTGACGGAAACGCTGCATCTGGCTGTTACGGTTATTTCCGTGTGCCATCATGGTAAAGTCAGAGTACATACAGGAATCCCAGCAACGGTAACGCTGTACGCCGTGTCCTGTGTCATAATCTTTGATATCATAGCACTGGCAGGTAGGGCATACAAATGTACAGGTACCACATGCCAGACATGGTTTATAAAGTTCTTCCCATACAGGAGAATTGAAACGATCCATGTAATCTTCCTGTCCCCATCCTTCCAGAGAAAGATTAGAGTACGGAAGCTTCTCTACGATTGCGCGGATCGCAGCTTTCTCTTCTTCTACTTTTGCTTCGTCAGCATCGTTGAGAAGTTCTGCAACTGCTTTTGTAAGGGCTTCCCCTTTCTCTGTAAGAGGTTTCCAGTAAAGCTCTCCCTCGATCATCCATGTTGCAACATCTGCAACAGGGTCTGCGCAGTCAATACCGAATACTTTACAGAAACAGCTTTCTTCCGGCTCATGGCATGCAAGTGCTACAATCGTACCATGATCTCTTCTGGCTGCATAGAAAGTATCGATCGGATCACTTAAGAATACGTTATCCAGTACTTTTACACCCTGGATATCGCAGGCTTTCATTCCGAACACAACAAAGTTCTTTTCCTGTAATGCCTGTGGCTCAATGGAGATATTCTTCTCCTCTTTCTTACAGGTGTAGAGGTTTTCACTCTGTGGAAAAAAAGCATCTTTTGGTGATTTTACAGTTTTTAAAGTATCAAGACAAACTTCTGCATCTTCGCTCCATGCTTTGAAGTTTACCTGATCACTGACTTTGACCGGTAAATATAAATCCTGATCTGCGGCAATCTTCTGGAATAATGCCTGCAGATTCTCTGCTGCTATCTTATACATACATTATCCCCTTTCTGCCACGATACTCGGCTCAACATCTTCAAATGTAAAGTTTGTAAGAGGTCCCTTGGATGTTGAATCCTCTCCTGCCTGATATTCACCATAGAATGTATCAATATCTTTGATAAATTTACGATTGAACAGGTGAAGCGGAATTCCCTGAGGACATACTCTGCTGCATTCGCCGCAGTCTGTACATCTTCCTGCCACATGGAATGCACGGATGATATGGAACATCTTCTCTTCGAAAGAGTCCACGTTTGCTTTCTGCGCACTGTCAAACTTATTGCTGTCGAATACACATTTACGGCAGCTGCATGCAGGACAGACATTACGGCAGGCATTGCAGCGGATACATTTGCTTAACTGGCTCTGGAAGAATGCAAATTTTTCTTCCGGGCTCATTGCTTCGATCTTCTCTACTTCTGCAAAACGATCTGCATCTTTTGTGTCTTTGGACTCACCGATAAGTTCATCATAAATCTTATGTTCTTTTCCTTTACATACGTGACATCTTTCAAGCATTGCATCTTTGTATGCACAGGTCTTCTCACCATAGATTGTCTGAATAGTCAGTGTTTCTGCCTCATCTGTGATCTCTGCACCGGAAATGCTTTCGATACCTTTGATTCCCTGTTTGCGGATTCTCTCGATATCCAGTTTTCCTTTACATCCAACACCAATGATATAAGCTTTCTCACGGTCTACACGATGCTCTTTGATCAGCTGATTAAAGCTGTATGTATCACATGGTTTTAAACAAACCAGTGTCTTGCCTTCCAGTTTGGAAGCTTCGATCATATATTTGCTTAAGTTTGCACCGCAGAATCCGTTATATACAAAATCTTTCAGAGATTCTTCTGTTTCAAAGTAAGCCGGTTCCGGATTGTAAGGCAGATCTCCGGCTTTCCATCCCAGAACTCTTGCAACTGTACCGTCAGCAAGCAGTTCTTTTGCACGATTTATCAGCTCCTGCATCTTAAATCCTCCAATCTTACGTTCTTACCGAGTGAATGGATCTTCTCTACAAACTCATTCATAGTCTGGGAGAATTTCACACCTTCAGCAGCGGAAACCCATTCTACTCGTGTTCTTCCGTTTTCCACACCGATGTAGTCGAGCATGGAGAAAAGAAGCGTCATACGTCTTCTTGCATAGTAGTTACCTGTGCTGTAATGACAGTCTCCAGGATGACATCCACACATGATCACACCGTCAGCACCTTTCTCAAAAGCACGGAGGATGAACATTGGATTGACACGGCAGGAACATGGAACACGGATGATCTTTACGTCAGCCGGGTAAGAAAGACGGCTGCTTCCTGCAAGGTCTGCACCTGCGTAACTACACCAGTTACAGCAGAATGCTACAATCTTAGGTCTGAATTCTTCGTTTGTTTCTATCGACATATTGCATCTACCTCCGCGATAATCTGTCTGTTGGAAAAGCCCTGCAGATCCATAGCACCAGACGGGCAGGCTACTGTACAAGCGCCGCATCCCTGGCAAAGTGCTGTATTTACAACGGCTACTCTTCTTGTTTCACGGATACCGTGGTCATTTACCTGTTTATCCTCATAGGAAATTGCTCCATATGGGCAGACATTTGCACATGTAGAACATCCGTTACATAACAGTTCATCGGATTTTGCTGTACATGGGTTGGTTGTCAGTTTATCTTTGGCAAGAAGGCCGATTGCCTTAACTGCTGCTGCGCCAGCCTGTGCAACTGTCTCCGGAATATCTTTCGGTCCCTGGCATACACCGGAAAGGAAGATACCTGCTGTAGGAGATTCTACAGGACGGAGTTTTGCATGGGCTTCTGTGAGGAAGTTGTTTGTATCAATACTTGCTGTAAGCATAGTAGCGATCTTACGAACATCCGGGTTCGGTTCAATGGCTGTTGCAAGAACGACCATATCTGCTTTCTTAAGGATTTGTTTGTTGTCGATCAGGTCAGATCCCTGTACAAGAAGGCTTCCGTCCGGCTGTGGAATAACTTTTCCTACCTGGCCTTTGATGTAGTTTACGCCGTACTGTTCTACGGCTCTTCTGTAGAACTCATCGAAGTTCTTACCAGGTGTACGCACATCAATATAGAAGACTGTTACATTTGTATCCGGATATTTATCACGGATCAGCATTGCATGTTTTGCTGTGTACATACAGCAGATCTTGGAACAGTATGGCTTTCCTCTGTCATCAGAACATCTGCTTCCCACACACTGGATAAATACCAGCTCTTTCGGAGCCTTTCCGTCGGAAAGACGCTCTAAGTGTCCTTTTGTAGGACCTGCTGCATTCATAATACGTTCCAGTTCCAGGGATGTAATAACATCTTTACTCTGGCTGTACGCATATTCATCATATTTGTCAAGTTTGATGGTATCAAAACCTGTAGCAACTACGATTGCACCGTATTTCTGTGTTACGATCTCATCCTGCTGATCGTAATCAATGGCTCCTGCCTGACATACTTTGGAGCAGACACCACATTTTCCTGTTTTAAATTTCAGACAGTTCTCACGGTCGATAACCGGAACATTCGGGATTGCCTGTGCAAATGGAGTGTAAATAGCAGTTCTGTTATTTAATCCTCTGTTAAATTCGTTCGGAATCTTCTTGGACGGACATTTTTCCTGGCAGACACCGCAGCCTGTACATTTGTCCATATTTACACTTCTTGCTTTCTTTCTGATATCAACGGTGAAATCACCTACGAAACCGCTGACATGTTCTACTTCACTGTATGTATAGATATTGATCTTCTCATGTGCTGCTGCCTCTACCATCTTAGGTGTGAGGATACATGCAGAACAGTCAAGTGTCGGGAATGTTTTATCAAGCTGTGACATTCTTCCACCGATACTTGGAGTCTTCTCTACGATATCTACTTCATATCCTGCATCTGCGATATCCAGGGCTGTCTGAATTCCGGCAATACCGCCGCCGATGATCAGGGCTCTCTTTGTAACACGGCTCTCCCCTGGCTGAAGAGGTGTGTTTAAGTTTACTTTTGCGATTGCTGCCCTGGCAAGGATCACGGCCTTCTTTGTAGCCTCTTCCATATCCTTGTGGATCCAGGAACAATGCTCACGGATATTTGCAATCTCCACCATGTATGGATTCAGGCCAGCTCTTTCAGCTGCTTTTCTGAATGTTGCCTCATGCATACGTGGAGAGCATGAACAGACAACAACGCCTGTCAGGTTTTTCTCTTTAATGGCTTCCTGAATTTTAGCCTGGCCTGCTTCTGAGCACATGTACTGGTAGTCTTCTGCATGAACGACACCCGGCTCTTTGGCAGCTAATTCAACAACTTTTTTTACATCTACCGTAGCGGCGATATTACTTCCGCAATGACAGACAAATACACCAATTCTCTGCACGCTGGCTTACCTCCTGTATCTTCTGAATGCACTTACCAGAAGCTGCTGTGGCAGTTCCGGATCAAGAAGCTGTGGTATCTCATCTGCTTTCAGATAATCGCCGCCTTTTTCACGGACAACTAACTGTCTTGCTGCATCGATGATCTTTCCCGGTTTTACATCTCTTGGACAACGCTCTACACAGGCGAAGCAGGAAAGGCATTTCCAGAGAGACTTTGAATTGACAAGTGCTTCGATATCTTCATTTACAACATAGGATACAAACTGATGTGGCTTGATATCCATTTCATTGAAAGATGGGCAGGTAGCAGAACATTTTCCACATTTCATACATTTCAGCGGATTGGTTCCGGAGATCTCTTTGATCTTTTCTGCTGCTGAATGCTGGTTTCTCATTTTGCCACCTCCTCTTTTACTCCGAGGGCTTCTGCAAGGAGCTCTGTGAAATAATATACAGGCAGTTCGCTGGAAGCGTTTTTATTTAAATTATATTTACACAATGGACAGGCTGTGATCAACATATCTGCGCCAAAGCCTTTCGCACTGTCTTCGATTTTCTGACACATGTTCTGAGACATATCTTTTTCTTTCAGAGAAATGTAACCGCCGCAGCATTCATTTCTGTATGGATAGATTACCGGTTCTGCCCCAAGTGCACGGATGAAATCTTCCATGATTGTCGGATTCTCAGGATCATCGAAAGCCATGATCTTACCCGGACGTAATAAGAGACATCCGTAATATGCTCCGATCTTCTTTCCTGTAAGCGGGTTTACTACTTTCTCTTTCAGCTTGTCAAAGCCAACTCTGTCGCGAAGCACTTCCAGATAATGGAGTACTGTTGTCTCGCCAGCATAAGGCTCGTCAAGCTGCATGTAATTATTTGCTCTGGTGCGGATATCTTCCACATTCTTCATGTCGTCATTGACACGTTTGATCACGTGATGACAGGCAGAACAGATTGTCACCAGATCCTGGCCTTTTTCTTTGGCCTGATTAAGAGCACGTACGGAAGAAAGTTTCGTAGCGATCTCGTCAGTTCCCAGAGGATAAACACCTCCGCAGCACTGCCAGTCTTCGATCTCTTCCAGTTCAAACCCAAGTGCTCTGGCGCTGGCTCTGGCATATTCGTCCAGATCTTTCGCCTTGTTTCTCAGGGTACAACCCGGATAATAACTGTACTTCATACTTAACATTATCCTTTCTTAGTTGTTCAGATAAATTCATGTTGCTCAAATAATGATATCAGGGTCCAAAAGCAATTTGCCCCGATATATAGCGCCCGTAAATAACAGCCGCTAGTCCTTGTCTTTTTTTTAACAATATATGGACAAAAATATAAATCAAGTCTAATACAATTACTTTTTATATCTTTGTTGAGACATAGAAAATAAAAGAGTTCGCACACCCTTCCTCCGCAATTAAAGGAGTGTATCAGCTCGATTTCCGAAAAATATTATATCATATTGACAACATTTTAACAAGAGGTTTTTGATAATTTTTTTATCACGCATCATTGCTCAATTCTTCTGATCTAAATTAATCTTTTTCAGGCAGATAAAATCTTCCGCTTTTCTATTTACTCACAATCATAGTATCTTTCAAAAAATTAATAAAAATATTATTTATATATTTTTTTGCTTTTGATATATGTAAGCCAAAATTCGTCTGTTTCCGCTTACAGTACAGAATTTTGGCTAATAATTAAAAAGGAGTAAACAGTAATATGGATTCAGAAGAACAGGCTGTACCTGTACTTCTGAATGTTTTGTCTGATATATTATTAATTAAGGTCAATCTGAGCAATAATTTCTTTCAGTGCATCTGCACTCTTCTTAAGCTGTTCGATCTCAGCTTTTGTCATTCTCATTGGAACTTTGCCCTGTACACCATTTGGTCCTACCAGAGTTAATGTACTCAGGCATACATCATCGATTCCGTACTCTCCATGCATCATAGTAGATACTGTAGAGATAGACTCTGAAGAAGATACAAGAAGGCTGCAAAGTTTGCATACAGAAGAGGATACTGCATAGAAAGTTGCACCTTTCTTGGAAATGATCTCACCGCCAGATTTCTGTACATACTGAAGCATTGCTTCTTTATCAATCGGTTCAATATCCTTACCGAGTTTCTTCTCAAGGTCGTAATATTCATCCACACTTACACCTGAAATATAGGCACCAGACCACGGAATAAAGGATGTATCTCCATGCTCACCGAATACATAGGCATGGATATTACTCTGTGCAATCTGGAAATGTTCGGATAATCCGCAGCGCAGACGTGCAGAGTCAAGAATTGTACCGGAACCAAGGATCTGGTTTTCTGGAAGTCCGGAAATCTTTGTAAATACATAAGTCATGATATCAACCGGATTGCTTACGATCAGATAAAGGGCATTTGGAGCTGCCTTTACGATCTCCGGTGTGATAGATTTGAGGATATTTACATTTGTCTGTGTAAGTTCAAGTCTTGTCTGTCCTGGTTTACGGGCAATACCGGATGTGATGATAACGATGTCAGAATCCCTAGC
Source organism: Blautia wexlerae DSM 19850 (assembly GCF_025148125.1). Lineage (NCBI taxonomy): Bacteria > Bacillati > Bacillota > Clostridia > Lachnospirales > Lachnospiraceae > Blautia > Blautia wexlerae. The sequence goes on along the minus strand of NZ_CP102267.1, from coordinate 1,988,787 downwards.
ATCTTCGTAGTCTCCGGCAATGATAGAGATAGGATCTCTGAAGCAGGTTCCCTGGATAATATCCAGAACTTCACCTTCTGCTTTCTTTTTGTTGATATCGATCAGAACAATTTCAGATGCGATATCCTGGCTTGATAAAGTGTACGCGATGGTAGATCCGACGCTGCCGGCTCCAATGATAGTAATTTTACTGCTCATAATCTTAATACTCCTTTTCTCCTAACAAAATTGACGTCTTAATGATAACACATTGTCAAAAAATTGACAAGAGCTTTTGTACAGAAACCTGAACAATTTTTTCGTTTAAATATTTGTTTGGAAGCATAAAATTGTTTGTTAGTTTGATATAATTTTCACATTTTCCTATTGGAGTAGATACTTGCAATTTAAGCAGTGGTTGGGGATTTCCCTGATTTTTGATTCGGTTAAGTACAGTATCTGAAAGCTTTATCTGTCAGAATACGTGCAAAGATTAGTCCTAATGGCAACGCTGCAATGATAAGGATCGCAGACGCAAACCAGGATGCAGCTACTGATAATGACATAATACCAAGATTATAAAATCCTCTGTATAAATATAATCCCGGAACCATGATAACGATTGAGGGAACTGTTACAGATATCCTTGGATATCCGACTTTATTCTTCAGCAGGGACGCCAGAAGTCCCGCAGTAAGTGCACCAATAAATGCGGCTGCAGCAGGAGGAATATTTGCAAGGTCTACCAGTTCCAGTCTCAGAGTATTGGCAACTGCTCCTATCCCGGCTGCTGCGACTGCCAGACGAACCGGGCTGTTAAACATGATAGAGAATCCAAACACTCCGCAGAAACTTGCAAGAAGCCTGAATAAGATCCACTGCTCTGTTGACAGTGAAAGTTTTATAAAATCTACAGGTTTCAAATGCAGGATCAGTGCCATGATCCATGCTGACATAGTAGCTACCAGAATAACGATCAAAGCATAAGTCAGACGTTCTATTCCTGAACGCATATCCAGTTTTGCAAGGTCAATACCACTGGTAATAAACGGAAATCCCGGTATGATAAAGAGCATTGCACAGATATATCCCGCTTCGTGCTGAACAGAAATACCAAATAATATTTCTCCAAGTTTGAGCAGACCTGCATATGCAAAACATGCCAGAGATACAGAAGACACAATACATAAGAACAATGTAAAATGGTGTTTGGTCAGTTTGCAGCGGAGATAATTTCCAATTCCTGCCCCGACAAATGCACAGAACATCTCAATCGGACCGCCCCCAAGAAGGAATGTAAATCCGCAGCATGCGATCGCTGCAGCAAGTCCCAGTGCAGGCGGGGAATATAGACCATGTGTTTTTTCAATATTGTCAAGAAATGTATGCAGCTGTTCTCCTGACATATGTTTTCCTTCTTTTTCAAAGTTTCGGATAAAGTGTTCCAGACGATTTAACTTCAAAGTATTTACGCCTGTATTAGTCAGGCACAACGACTGGGTAAAACCATTTTCTCCGTCATAACATGTATATTCAATGGACATCAGACCAATATCCTCCGTACACGTAATGCCAAGTGCTTCTGCCAGTGTATTCATGGAACTTCTCACTCTCCATGCTCCGGTACCGCATGAGAGAAACATAATCCCCACACGTCCGATAATGGATGCTTTCTCTGCGATGCTGGAATCTACAACTGGTACATTTCCCCCATTTTCATCTGTATACTCATGCCAGGCAACATCCATATGGTTCTTTTTAATCACTTCCTGCGGCATTTTTCTCACTTCCTCATTCTATATTGTCAATCGGATAAAATCATCCGCTTTGCTACTTGCTTGATTTGTTAAAGCTGCAGACTGTCATTTCCTGCTTTCTCCATCATTTTCTCTCTGCATGCCAGTACGATTCCGTCAATCTCGTCTAAATGCTGCAGCATTTTTTTCTCAAATTCATGGATAGGAAGAAGAATTCCAATTTCATCATAGGGTTTATCCGGATTCTCTTTCTTCAGACCTGTTTCCTGTCCGTAGTATACCATGGCTCTTGGGGCTTCTTCCTGAATCTTCTGGAAAGCATCCCATACAACGGCATATGCCTGTGCTTCTGTCAGACCCAGTTTACAGGTGTCGGGAAGTGCATAAAGAGCCAGGACACCACGTTTACGGTTATCTTTTTCTTCTGTAATGTTCAGACCTTCTGTATAGGTACGGACAAGATCATAACCATCTGCAAGATACAGTGCAGATCTGGGGGCACATTCATGATGTTCATATGTTTCCTTGAATTTTGCATATTCTCTGGCTGAAACCTTTTCCCCGGGAAGAAGTCCTCCGGCTGCATCTGTAAGGAGCACCGGGTTCTCTCCTGCTTTTCCGTGGAATTTCTTCGGGATCAGATAAGCCTCCCTTAACAGGTCAAACATACTTCTGCCGCATAATTCCAACAGCAGTGCACTGATATCACCGTTCTGGTACGCATGAAACAATACCTGCAGGAAATGATCTCTGTCATTATCTGTCAGACGATGGTCGTCATCTATATGGTCATAAAAAACTCCGCTTAATCGTCCGGATGCTTCCGGCGAAGCCAAAATTTTAGAAAAAATTGTTTCTACTGCTTCTTCTCTTGGCAAAACTGTACTCATAATTAACTTCCCCTTTCCAATCGTATCAGATTCTTTTTTCGGTTTTCATTATAGTCTTGCTTTTAGTAATGTCAACATAAAAAGAGGGAATTTTCTGATATCAATTTTACATAGATGCAAGCTAAAAATTATATAAAAAAGACATTCCATCCACTGGGGTAGAATATCTTTTCTCATAACTTATATGATTCTTTTGAAGTTACGTTCTATATACACAGTGGAAACCATTTTTCGATTACACATCGATGTACTTTTTCTTTTTTATCGTAGTTGATCCCCACCAGCAAAATATCTCCTGTATACTGCTGTAATGACTCTGGATATTTTCGTTCTTTTATCTGATTCAGAGCAGTTTCTGCGTCTTTGTTCCATTTCAATTCGACGAGTAATGCAGGATAATAGTCTCTGTACAGTGGTTTGGGGATGAAGACGAAATCTGCGAAGCCTCTTCCTGTCGGGAGTTCCCGGATTGGCTTAAAATAGTATTTTATTGCACTTAGGTACGCAATACTGAGTACGCTGCTCAGGGAATTCTCGTTATTGTACTGAATCACTGATGTGTATTCTGCATGGATTTTCTCTATCTGTTCAGCAACTGTTTCTGCATCCATTTCCCAGGTGGCTTCCAGTAGTTTCTCAGATTCCTGCTGGAATTCAATCAGTTCGTTCCATTTATTTCGTTTGGTTGCGGCACGAAATTCCTGACGGATTTCTTCATTGGGAATATAAGCTCTCTGGGTTCTCTGGTCGTAGGCAAGGTAACCCAGGTGGATCAACAGAGTCAATACATCATCTTTGTCTGCGAAGCTGACCATATCATTCTGAAATTCATTGACATTTACTTCTACAGAGGAACCGGACAGCATTTCTATGATGGATGTCCGCAGACCATCAAAATCCATGTTGATCAGTGGCAGGATTGACAGATAGGTTCCTGTCTGTGACCAGTAGCTCTGGAATGTCCGCATAATTGTCAGATTTACTAACGCATTTGGATTATATACATGGTAATCTCCAAGACGGTAACCATCGTACCACCGCCTCACTTCTGCAAAATCTATCTCATATTTTTCACACAAATCGATTACTTCATCTTCATTAAAACCGATATATGGTGTCAATGGGCCGGCATTAAGCATTGTAAACTGGGTGAAATTATTTAAGGCAGACTGGGTTTTTAATTTCTTTATCGGTAAAATTCCGGTCAGATATGCAAGTGCGATATATTTTGATGCCTCAATTCCTTTAAACATGTTTCTGAGAAAGTCAATATACATTTCCTGTGCTGCCTGATTATGGGCTTCATCACGAATCAGAACATCCCATTCATCAATGATTACAATAAACTGTTTTCCTAATACAGTATTAATGCGTGCCATTGCTCCATATATAGTGCTGTTTTCCACCAGATTGACTTCAGGATAAGTCTCTCTTAATTCGGAAACAACGATATTCGTGATATATGAAATTAAATTCTCACTGGAACCTGCTGATATACAGCACCATTGTACATCAAAACGAATGACATCATATTTATTTAAATGTTCGTAAAAATCCGGACATTTGCTGATTTCCAGTCCTGAAAACATTTTTTCAGTGTCGCATCCTTTACTGTAATATGCAGTCAGCATATCTACAGTAACAGATTTCCCGAATCTGCGCGGACGACTGTTACATATAAACCTGGCATTTGTGCCCAATACTTTATTTGTATATTCCAATAATCCCGTTTTGTCTATATATACTTCTGAATTGACTGCACACTGAAATGCTGCAGCATTCGGATTTACAAACATACCCATTATCTCACCCTCCCTCTTTATTATTGATAGCTTTTCTGTCTTCTTATACAGCATCTTATAACCTCCTTAATAAATATGTTCAGGAGTTCCTGTCTTTTAGAAAACTCCTGCTAGAAATAAATAGTGAAAATTAAAGCATGACTTTTCTGAAAGAACAGATTCATGATCTGTATATGAATTGAGATTTGGCTGTAACTGTTGAAAATACCGGACAGTTACATAGATTTAGATAATTAGAAAATATGCTTTTGTTTATCATAGCATACCGGAACTTATTGGGCAAGAGACAAAAAAGAATCCAACGCATAAACCTATATGTTTTATGCATCAGACTCTTTTCATTTTTGATAATTATCCTGTCAGGAAAATATAATTATTTTCCACAGCAGTTTTTATATTTCTTTCCTATAAAGTAAAAAACTCGCGTATTGCGTAAAATCTTACCCGTAAAAGAATGTTTGCTGTATAGCATGGGAAGTTTAGTACCTGATACAGTTACAGATGAGTATATCTTGTCTGTAAAGGATGCTGTCAACCACCCTATGATGTAGCGCCACTTTAGGCAGCAATACCTATTGGGGATAAAAGGTCGAAGGCGTAAACCGTTACTACGACTGGGCAGTTACAAGCCCATTGCCTTTAGGTAATGGGTAGTTGACAGTTATACAATAGTAAGTCACAAACTCACATATGAAACATATACTAATATCGAGAACTGCAATCTATTATTGTCAGATTCCACGACAACTGCCGGAATGTCCTGTAAAATTACAGTCTGCCGGGCAGACTGTCTAGTCTGACGATATAAGATTTTTCCAGAGGTGATACTTTTCTATGCTGTTTAGTCGTCATACCTCAGATGATCCGGAATTATCCGGTACATCCTGTTGTAACAATAACAATCGCTGTAGCTGTGACTGTCAGGGACCTCAGGGGCCGCGCGGTTGTCCTGGTCCTACCGGACCCAGAGGCTGTCCCGGTCCCGTTGGTCCAATGGGACCTCAGGGCCCCCAGGGTGAACCCGGACTTCAAGGCTACCCAGGTCCTGTCGGACCTGTTGGAGCCACTGGCGCTACCGGACCTGTCGGAGCTACCGGAGCCACTGGCCCTGCCGGACCTTCCGGAGCTATCGGACCTACTGGCCCTGCCGGGCCTATCGGACCTACTGGTGCTGCCGGGCCTGCCGGACCTACTGGAGCCACTGGTGCTACCGGACCTGCCGGTACTGTAGCTCCGGCAGCGGCCGTAGCAGATGCCACAGGTCAGACAGATATTGTAACCCAGTTTAATCAGCTTCTCGCAAATCTCCGCGCAGCCGGACTTCTTGCAGCTTAAACCTCAGGAGGGGCAAATGCTCCTCCTGATTTTCTCAAAAGGTGCTTTAAATTATCTTCCATGATTTCTCTCAGCCTTTGTATGATTGTAAAAAATGAAGAAAAAGTATTGCCACGTATCCTGAAACCCATGAAAGAAATTGTAGACAAAATTCTTATCTGTGATACCGGTTCTACAGACAGGACCAAAGAAATTATCAGAGAATTTACAGCAGAAGTTTATGATTTTCCATGGAAAAATGATTTTTCTGCTGCCCGGAATTTTATTTCGGAAAAAGTCAGTACTGATTACTGGATGTGGCTGGATGCAGACGACATGATCACTCAGGAAAATCTGTACAGACTAAAACAATTAAAAGAAACACTGAGTCCGAACACAGATATGGTTATGATGGATTATGTCACAGATTTCGATGAATGGAATCATGCTGCATTCTCCTGTTACAGAGAACGCATCTTAAAAACTTCCCGAAATTTCAGATGGCGGGGAAGAGTTCATGAATCCATCATTCCCACCGGGAACATCCTTTATTCTCCCATACAGATTGAACATCGCAAAATAAAACCCTGCTCTTCCTTTCGAAATCTGCACATCTATCAACAGATGATCGAAGAAGGAGAGCCTCTGGAACCCAGAGACTTATTTTATTATGGCCGGGAACTTTTTTATCATAAGCAATACGAGTATGCCATCTGTGTTCTGAAAAAATTTCTGAAAGAGCCGGACGGCTGGATTGAAAACAGACTGGACAGTTGTCTGGTTCTCTCCTATTGTTATCAGGCATCAGGCAATGACCAGCATGCTCTTGAGATACTGTTTCACAGTTTCATGTCAGATATTCCAAGAGCCGAAATATGCTGTGAGATTGGGAAAATATTTTTTATGAAACAGAACTTTTCCATGGCAGCTCACTGGTATCATCAGGCACTTCTTGCACCGGACAACAGCCAAAACGGAGGATTCTATATTCCGGACTGCCATAATTTCATACCATTTCTGCAATTATGTGTATGTCTGGACAAATCCGGAATGCACAAAGAAGCTTTTGAATTTCACCGGAAAGCCAGAACACTGAAACCGGAACATCCTTCTGTTATTCAAAATCAGATCTATTTTCATGAGATTCTGGGATTTTGAAAAAAAATGCCACAGACCGTATTAATCCTTTACAGTCTGTGGCATTACGCTACATATTGTATTGTTTTCCCGGCACTATTCTACAGTTACACTCTTAGCCAGATTTCTCGGCTTATCTACATCCAGGCCTTTGGCTACGCTGACATAGTAGCCAAGCAGCTGCAAAGGAATAACTGCCAGTGAAGTTGCAAAGTGTGGATCTGTTTTCGGAATATAAACTGTGAAATCTGCAGTATCTTCTATATTATAATGTCCATATGTGGTGAGTCCCATCAGGTATGCACCGCGACTCTTACATTCTACCATATTGGAGACTGTTTTCTCATAGAGATGATTCTGCGTGAGAATACCGATCACAAGAGTTCCGTCCTCAATCAGAGAGATTGTGCCATGTTTCAGTTCTCCGGCCGCATAAGCTTCTGTGTGTACATAACTGACTTCTTTCATCTTAAGGCTGCCTTCCATACTGATGGCATAGTCAATACCACGCCCGATAAAGAAAGCATCCCTGGCATTTGCCTGCTTAGCCGCAAACCACTGGATACGCTCTTTGTCATCTTCAATGATCTTGGCAATCTTATCCGGAAGTGTTTTCAGCTCTGCGATCAGCTCCTGATATTTTTCTTCTGTAATCTGTTCTCTGACTTTTCCAAACTGCACTGCCAGTGCATAGGAGGCAATCAACTGAGTACTGTATGCCTTGGTAGTTGCTACAGAAATTTCCGGTCCCGCCAGAGTGTAAAAAACATTATCCGCTTCTCTGGCAATGGAAGAACCTACCACATTGACAATTCCCAGTGTACGGATACCTCTCTGTTTCGCCTCACGAAGTGCCGCAAGGCTGTCTGCTGTTTCCCCTGACTGGCTGACAATGACCACAAGACCTTCCGGATCTAAAATCGGATTTCTGTATCGGAATTCCGATGCCAGTTCCACACGTACCGGAATCCTTGTCAGATCTTCGATCACATACTGGGCTGCCATTCCCACATGGTAAGCAGAGCCACAGGCTACAATATAGATCTGGCTGATCTTTTTGATCTCCTCATCTGTAAGACCTACTTCTGAGAGATCAATACGATCATCTTTGAGTACAGAATTCAAAGTATCCCGAACTGCTTTCGGCTGTTCATGAATTTCTTTTATCATGAAATGTTCAAATCCCGCTTTCTCCGCCGCTTCTGCATCCCATTCAATTGTTTTCGGCTCTTTCTGGATCTCATCACCATCCAGATTGTAGAACGTGATCTCCCCTTTTCTGATACGAGCCATCTCCAGATTTCCAATATAATATACATTTCTGGTGTATTTTAAAATTGCAGGAACATCGGATGCAATGTAAGATTCACCGTTCTCCACCCCAAGGATCATCGGGCTGTCTTTTCTTGCCACATAAATCTCTCCCGGGTAGTCTTTAAACATGATCGCAAGAGCATAGGAACCGCGGATACGGACCATTGCATGGTTAATGGCATCTACCGGTGTTCCGAGATATTTCTTATAATAATAATCCACAAGTTTAACTGCTACTTCAGTGTCTGTAGATGAATAAAACTCATAGCCATTGCGGATCAGTTTGTCTTTCAGTTCCTGATAATTCTCAATGATTCCATTATGAACTGCTACTACGTTACCGTCATCACTCATATGGGGATGCGCATTTGTCTCAGATGGTTCTCCATGTGTCGCCCAACGGGTATGTCCGATACCACATGTTCCAGGTACAGATTCTCCATTATTAGTTTTATCTGCAAGAACTTTCAGTCTGCCTTTCGCTTTAATAACCTCTGTATCACCTTCGCCGTCGCGAACTGCAAGTCCCGCTGAATCATAACCTCTGTATTCAAGTCTGGACAGACCATATAATAATATAGGTGCTGCCTGATGATTACCTGTAAATCCAACAATTCCACACATTTATATTTATTCCTCCCATATTTTCCAGATATTTACAGCATTATAAAAATACTGCTTTATTATATTATAAGAGCATTATGGAGTAATTTCTTATAATATAATAAAATTTCAGGGGTTCTCTCTGTCATATCGTGTCTCATTGTATCATGATGTTCCACATATGGCAAGAAAATCCCCTGAAACTGTGTACTCTGTTTTTACGAAAGTACTTTCATCATTGTTTTATCCACGTTATCCTTTGTGTCTTTTTCTGATTACCGATTTCATTTTACTTTCTGCTTCTTTACTGTTGACCAGCCGCTGTATATCTTTCTTCCATTCTCATCATATCTGTATGAACGGATTCTGTAATAATATGTATGTCCTTTTTTCAGTTTTGCATTTGTGTATTTTGTAGTTGAACCGGATTTAATTACCGCTGCTCTTACGTATGGATTAGTGGTTCCTGCCCGGCGATAGATCTCATATCCGTCTGCACTCTTTGCCTTTTTCCATGTAATCACAAGTTTCCCGGCAGTCCTGTTTGATATACCTGTAATTGAAGTTTTTGCCGGTTTTGCAGTCAGATCATCAGCAGAATACGTTTCCTGCGTCATATAAAGAATGGAATTTTTTCCGGTTCCATATAAGCTCTTTGCTTCTTTGTCATATGCAAAATATATATTCGCACTGTCTGTCGCATATGTATAGCCCCGGGAAATACTTCCTGAAATCGGAGTATCCAGAAACAGACCTCCGTCTTCTCCAACTGTTCCTTCATCGCTGTTTGTGATATCTGCCATATAATATTTACCGTTATTTGCCACAATATTCCACATATGAGGACCTTCACCTGTACCGCCATTCATTATACCGGTCACTGTATAGCAGGTAATGTCACTGAGATCGCACAGATACTGAAATGCCTTGGAATAACCTTCACAGACCACATTAGTACTGTCATCTCCGTCAAAAACATAGATTAACTGCCATGGATCTCCGTATTCATCATCCTCCGTCACATCATCATTGTAGGAAGTCAGGTAGCAGATCATTTCTTTATATCCGTACAGCTTTTCTGTCTCTGTATAACCCTGAAATTCTTTTACGATCATTCTGGCATTTTCTGCTGCACTTTTTGCAAGCTGTACAATCCCTGCATTTACTTTATATTTACCGGAAGCATAACTGCTGATCACCGGCATAGATATGGAAAGATTTTCAATTTTTACAGTTGTTTTGTTTCCTGCTGCCTTTGTGCTGTAACCATACTGCCAGGTAGTAGCTGCAGTCTTTTCGTACCAGTACAATTCATATGGACAATCTACAGCCAGGCAATCGATAATCTTTGAAATATCCAGTTCATTAAGGTGTGCGGCTACTTCTCTTTTGAGCGCATTACCGCTTGCTGTTGTCTGCCAGGTCAGTCCCAGATCTGAACTGACTTTAAACCTGGTAGAACCACCTTTCGATGCCACTGCGCTGATTTTACTCTTAAGTTCCTCATATAAGGTCTGCTGCTGTCCATTCAGTACATCCTCACCCAGAGAAGCTGCTGGCTGTGTGTCCGGATCCTGTCCGTACAGAATGTCATTCAGATATTTCTCCAGAAGCTGTCTGTTATCCACAGCACCGTTTTCGTCCGGAATTACAGCCTCTGCAAAGACTTCTTCGTCTGAATCTGCTTCATTTGAACCTTCTTTGTCCGAAATGCTATCCTCTGTATCTGATGCAAACTCCGCATTATCCGCAGTTTCCTGTTGTACATCAAATTCTGTTGCATCATCTGAATTAAATTCAGAAACTGTACCATCTGTGAAATCTGCTGCTGTTACAGGTGTTACCGTAATTCCTGCTGCCAGAACCAGGCTCATTCCCAGACTTATGAAATTTTTCTTTCTGTACATAACGCATTTTCTCCTTATCTGTCGTAAATATAGTATATTACTACAATACTTTATTTCGACAGATAAAACAAGATTTTTTTATAATCCTTGTTCTCCCGCCAGATAGCACAGGTCTGCAAGACGTTCATATTTTGTCTGCATACACGCAATATAGTCATCCAGAAATCTTTTTACACGATACGGGATATCTAAACGCTCATATCGGTTCTCAAATTCCGTCAGGTCACTGTTATCCTGCCTGATATACTCATCTGCTGCACTGATTTCCGCCTTCAGAGCAGAAAGTTTCTCCTCGTAACGACCTGTTAATTCCATTTCGCACAATTCATTCATTTTGTTCATCTTATTCTTTTCTCCCTATTATTATTTTTACATTTGTGGTAACCTTGTTACCTGTGTGTGTTGTTTTGTTATATGTTGATTTGTTGTGTTATGTGTGTTATGTACCCGATGTGTGCAGATCGGTACATACCGTTTTCTGTCTTATTACAACTATAATTGTAATTTTGTTTAAAGAAAATGTCAATTCATTTCGTCCGACATCTTATGATATGATTCGACATTTATCTGAAAATACAAGAAAGAATCCTGCCCGGAGGGCTTTTTTATGTTATAGGAACATTACGAAGTAATTTCCTATAACATAAAAAAACTGCTATTCCTCACGATCACTGTAGGAACAACAGTTTTTTTTCATCATTTTTTATGTTCGGCGGATAATCCTGTTCAATTTCACAAAATCTATTACCGCCTGTTTTCCGATCTTACAGATTTTCTTCATGTTAATGGAATTCACCCCGCCCTGACGAGGTCTGAATGTGACAGGAAGAAATTTGATGCTGCATCCCTTCTTCTTATAAATAACAGCCAGAAGTACATTGGAAAGATTAAAGTCCTTCGGAATCAGATGTATGTACCTGGCCATCGTCTCTGCTTTCATCAAACGGTACGGAGTGTTGGCATCTGTCAGATTTACCCCAAAACAGATACGGATAACCAGTTTCAGAGTTTTTGTTACAAAAACACGTGATATTCCATCCTGTCTGTCTTTTCTCCAGCCGATGACCATATCATATTTCTGTCTTCGTTTCCAGAACGGTTCAAATTCTTCCGGCAGTGTCTGGCCGTCTGAATCTGTCTGGAAAATGTAATCTGCACCATTTTTGAGTGCATACTTATAGCCATAAAGCACAGTTGCACCATGACCGCCGTTTGGTTTTGTTATCGGAATCAGCAGAGGGCGTGTCTTTGTACACTGTTTCAGTTTTTCATATGTAGAATCTTTGCTCCCGTCATCAATGACAATCAGACGTGACTGACCGTTTCCGTTATGCTTCTCTATAACAGGATACCAGTCATTAATGACCTGTTCAATGTTATCCTGCTCATTGTATGCCGGGATAACAATGTATAACTTATCCATATTTCTCTCCTTTGGATGATTGATGGTATCCATTATAGCATACATATACATGAAATAATAATATTATTTCGAAAACGATGTACTATAGCTGTTACTGTTCACTGCTAATATCCCGCGAGGTGTTTTTTGTGAGCGAAGGTCACAGAAAACCCGAGACATACTGCGCGAATTTATGCGATTAGCATAAATTCTGTGCATCGCGAAGCGTGTTGCTGGGAACGGAGTGAACAGTAACCTATAGCTCTGCCAGTATTCCCAGCTCCCGCGCAAGGCGAAGCAGTTCCCTGTTTGCGGCATTCACTGTTCCGAAGTCTTTCAGAGGACAGATAACTTTCTGACATTTTTTCATCAATTCCACAGCCTTATCATAAGATTCCTGTGAAATACTTTCGAAAGGTTTCTCTGTAATCACCTGGTCTGCAAGTGCACCGGCTACCTGACAGTCTACATCATTCGTGTGAAGCACTCCTGCCGCAAATGGAATTCCCTGTCTCTGCAGTTTTCGATAATACGGAATTCCGCTTCCATTACCGCCAATTACAAACACCTGAGGTTCACCTCTGGGCGGATCCATCTCCACACATCCAAAAGCAGCATTATAGCTTCCTCTGGTAATTCCATACAACTTCTGAATATACTCAGAAGTAAAGATTTCTTCCGGAGCACCATATTTTTCTATATATTCTCCATGTACACAGATAACTTTATCAGATATTTTCTGTGCAAGATCCAACTCATGCAGCGACATGATCACTGTAAGCTGATGATCCAGCACCATCTGTTTCAAAATGGTAAGAAGTTCCAGCTTATGACGGATATCCAGAAAAGAAGTCGGCTCATCCAGTACAATGATCTCCGGCTCCTGACAGATAGCCCTGGCAAGAAGGATTCGTTGTCTCTGACCATCGCTGATGGCTGTAAAATCCCTGTCTTTTAAATCCCATGCATGGACGGTTTCCATTGATTTCTTTACCTTTGTCTTATCCTCTGCGGAGAGTATTCCCAAAGTTCCTGTATAAGGATAACGCCCTGTGGCTACAATGTCTTCGCAAGTCATCAGTTCCGGACGCATACGCTCTGTGAGCACGACTGCCAGTTTCTGAGAGACCTCTTTATTGGTCATCTTTGCCATTTTCTCTTTATCCAGATAAACAGTACCGCTGATCGTGGCAAGCTGTCTGGTGATGCTTTTAAGAATAGTGGATTTTCCGGCACCGTTAGGACCGATGAGAGTGAGGATTTCTCCCTTTTTCAGCTGAATATTGATTTCTCTGATAAGAGGTTTTCCGTCATATCCCACAGTCAGCTGATCCGTACGGAAAAAATACTGTTCCTGCCGGTCTGCTTTGTTATTTTCTGTTTCCTTTATTACATCTGCTATTTTCTCTGACATATTTTTTCCTGTTTTCCTTTTTTATGCTGCATCTTATAGTAATCTGCCCGGATAGCGTATTCTACTCCTGCTTTTTATATCAATTTCTCTTCTGTCTGCGGATCATGATATAGATTACAACCGGTGCGCCAAACACTGCTGTTACGGAACTGATACTGAGTTCTGTAGGTGCAAATACGGTTCTGGCGATCAGATCACAGAAAAGACAGAATACTGCCCCTCCCAGAAAACAGGCCGGGATCACAAGGAGCGGTCTGGCTGTTTTCAGCAGGCTTTTTACAATGTGAGGCACTGCAATGCCAACAAAAGAAATTGGTCCTGCAAAAGCTGTCACACAGGCAGACAGAATACTGGATAAGAGAATCAGTCCTATGCGGAACAGCTTGATATTCACTCCCATATTCTGGGCATAAACTTCACCCAACTGATAGGCACCGATAGGCTTAGACATAAAGAACACGATCACCATTGTGAGCAGAACTACTATTGCCATTACTTTCACATTACCCCAGGACATTCCTGAAAAACTTCCCAGTGACCAGTTGTGAAGATTGACGATATTGGAGTCATCCGCAAATGTAACTACGAAATCTGTAACTGCAGAACAGATGTAACCGATCATGACACCGCTGATAACCAGCATGGACATGTTGTGGACTTTTTTGGCAACCAGCAGGACAAATCCCATGGAAATCATAGAACCGATAAATGCTGCAATGATCATGGCTGCAGAACCCATGGAAATAGATCTGCTCAGAAAATAAATCATCAGAAGTGCAACTACCAGCTTGGCTCCTGAAGAAATTCCAAGTACAAAGGGACCTGCAATAGGGTTATTAAAAAATGTCTGAAGAAGAAATCCGGATACAGAAAGTGCTCCTCCAAGAATGATCACTGACAGAATCCTGGGAAGACGGATTTCCCATATTATATTGTAAGCAGTCGCATCTCCCTGATGTCTGAAAATAATATTCAGAATCTCACTCACTGAAAGATGAATGCTTCCGGCATTTACATTCCAGACAAATAAAATCATCAGAAACACCGCCAGTATAAGAAATGCCATCCAGTATCTGGCTGTACGTTTTTTGTCATCCATATTTTTTGTTCCTTTTGTTTTTATATTTCCTGCTTTTGGCAGTTATGCAGAATCCCGCAAACATATTTCAGTGCCGTTCGTAAATAACTATACCAATCGCATAGGATGCGGATTCGAGTGTGCCGAAAAGTTATAAATATCATTTTAACTTATGCATATATGCAAGTTCATCCAGCGAATCATCATCTGTAGTAAGGATTGTATGAATATCTTCGATCATGGTTCCAAGTTCGGTGGTTTCCTGGAAAAGATTTTTACCCGTACACCACACATTTCCATCCTTCACTGCCTTAAAATCTGCCAGAAGATTACTTTTTGCCAACAATTCATCAATAGTAGAAAGTTCACCGTCGATAGTACTGTTATAGATGATATAGTCCGCATCTTTTGCTTTGGCATAAAATTCTTCCATCTGCATATTCATGGTAGACAAAGCGTTATCACTTTCTCCTGTATCTTCGGGAACATATTTGCCGCCTGCCAGCTCGATCATGTTTGAAACATAATCACCATTCTTTCGCACATTGACAGCACCTGTGGAATTAATGTAAAAGAATGCTACTGTTTTACCTGTATCTTTATCATCAGAGGTCAGAACTTTGTCAAGCTTGTCTGTCTGCTCCTTAAATGCCTTCTCAGCTACATCTTCCTTTCCGAGAAGCACAGCATAGAGTTTCATCCATTCAGTTCTTCCCAGAGGATGGCTCTCATAACTGGAACGTTCTACCATTACCGGGATACCAAACTGTTCCAGTTTCTCTTCCACCTCCGGATTATGATGGATCATAGTTGATTCAATGGCAAGACCACAGCCTTCATCCAGGATCAGTTCATAATCCGGTGCATTGTACTTGCCTGCATAAATCATTTTTCCGGATTCCATGGCATCTTTTGCTTCCTGGATATACCATCCATTCTCCTGAGTTCCTGAAAGACGAATGCTGTCAATACCGTCAATTGCGCGGAAAAGATCCATGGCAGAGGTTGCTACCAGATAGATGTTGTTCAGCGGTTGTTGAATAACTGTGATATCTTTTTCAAGCCCCTTTGGAGCCTTTTTTCCCTCTGGAACTACAAGAAACTGTCCTTCCTGATCGATAGTAATCAGAGCATAGCCATCATTGTAATAGTCTACGCTGAATTCTTCTGCGTAGGAAAGTTCCATACTGTGGTCATAGGTAAGTCCCGGGATATCCACAGGAGTTTTTGCATTGTCTTTATCTGCTGCGTATGCTGTACAGACAGTGCATATACAGATAATAAATAATGCAACTGACATAAAACCGATAAATATTGTTTTTTGCTGTTTCTTTATTATGTTTTTCATCTTCATAATTGTTTCTTTGTTTGTATGTGATTATTTTGCTGTTTTTTCTGCTTCTTTGGCAGTTGTGGAATCAAAATTTAAGGTGTAGTCAATCTCGTGAGGCTCACTCATTGCTACTGTATCTGCTGTTACCTCCATCTCTGCATCAAATACGCTGACAGGGATTTCAAAAGTGGAGTTTCCGTCTTTATTAACCGGCTCATATTTCTCACCATCCACAAGCATATAATCATAGTTCGGACTGCTCCATACGATAGTTGCTGTAGCTTTATCGCCTTCTACATTAATGGCTGCAGGAGAATCAATGGTTGCTCTTCCTGAACCGCCTGTAAGAGTTACATCCATGGTATAGTCGCCGTCTTCAAGATTCAGATCTGCCAGAGTCTTACCTTCACTTGTCTTACTGTCTTTCGCATCTTTGTCTGTGTCATCTGCTTTGGAATCTGCATCTTTATTTTCTTTATCATCTTTTTTTGCATCTGTATCATCAGATTTTACAGGATTTTTGACACTTACCTTATGGTCATACCATTTTCCTTTTGTTCCGATCAAAGCTACATCGAATTCTTCATCAATTGCGGGTACCGGGATATCAAATCCATATACTTCCTCACTCATTCCATCGCTGTATGTAACAGTATCTGTGGTTGGCTCAAGAACCTCTGCCCCGTCTTTCTGTGCATCTTCTGCCTTTCCGACGAAAAGGTTTACAATTTTCTTAGAAGCAAGGCTTACATGGATAGTCATCTTGCCCTCCTTTACTGTAAGGGTTCCTTTTCCATCGTTTGCTTCATTTACATGGAACATTCCGCTGTCTGTATCAAATTCTGCTGTGTAGGTGCCATCCTCTAATGTATCACTCTTGGATGCATCTGTTTCTTTATTATCTGTGTTTTCTGAATCAGCATCTTTTGCAGTTGTTTCTTCTTTATCAGTGGTTTCTTCTGTTGCCGTATCAGTATCTGTCTTTGCAGCAACCGGGCTTGTACCGATCAGAGTAGCTGAAATAGTAAGTGCTGACATTAATAATGTAAATGAACGTTTCTTCATGATTATTTCTTCTCCCTTATCTTCATATTTTTTATAGTTTTTTCTATCGTGCTGTTCAACCCATCTGCTGCAGAGCAACAGGCTTTTGAACAGGTGATGGCAAATATATTATAGTAATTCCAGAAAATAATGCAATTAAGACAGTTCCTCTGGATCTTTCTCAGATGTGCGCACGTTACTGTGAACGGAATGAACAGAAACGTGCGAACTGTTTGCAGTATTTTATGGAATTGCTATGACTTCTTTTTTTCTTATCATATAATATATCTGCCCGGAAACTTTTGCAAGTTCTCCGGGCAGTTTATCTTGTTTGAACAATATTTTTTATTCAGCGTCAGCCTCTGCAGTATCAGCTGTTGTCTCAGCTGCGTCATCTGCCTGTGCATCGTCTGCACTGTCATCTGTTGCTTTGGCATCAGTATCTTCTGCTGCTGCATCGTCAGATGCTCCAAGAGAATCAATTGCTGCTTTTGTATGAGCCACATACAGATCTTCTACTGCTGCGATTCTTCCAAGACCTGCGATCTGACAGTCAACACTGTCGAAATCACCGGATGCCTCAAACTGAGATTTCCAGGAATCTGCATCATCACCAGCCATATCATTGTTAGCGTGGTCTCCGGCAACAACCATCAGAGGACGAAGGATTACATTCTTGAATCCTGCTTCTTTTACTTTCTCGATAACCTTGTCACATGCTGTGTCTTCCGGTTCTCCCTCTACAGTTCCGATGAAAGCGTTTGTGAATCCAAGATCATCCATCTGTGTCTGCATCTGGTCATAGGTTACGTTAGCTGTATGGGATGTACCATGTCCCATGAATACAAATGCTGTGCCTGCATCTGCTGCTGCTTTCATATCATCAAATCCAGCTTCCTTGCAAGCTTCATCTGTGATCGCCTGAGCAACTGCTTTCTTGTCATCATTGATTACTGTAGCGTCATCACCAACTTCACCGAGCATTGGCTCTGCAATTGCAACAGATTCAAATTTGTCTTTGTATCCATCAATTGCCTCTGTCATTTCATCATATTCTGCACCATGCATCAGATGTGTCGGCTGTACAACAAGATTCTTAACACCGTTAGCTACTGCACGGTCAAGAGCCTGCTGCATATTATCGATTACTTCATCATCTCTTGCCTGTACATGGTTGATGATAATCTGTGCTGTAAATGCACGTCTTACTGACCAGTCCGGATATGCTTTTGCAAGGGCATCCTCGATTCCTTTGATATCCTCTGCACGGCTGTCGTTGAAGGATGTACCAAAACTTACTACAAGAAGTTCATTCTCACCAATCTCATCCTGGTTACGAGGATCATCTTTGGAAGCATCACCTGTGTCACGTCCAAAGTATTCAGGGCTTGCTTCTTCACCTGTTACCAGTTCTTTCTGAGCATCTGTAAGTTTGTCCCATGCTTCTTTTGCTGCTTTGCAGTCTTCGTCAGTTGTGTCTGTTCTTTCCTGAACATAAATCTTATCGATCAGGGCACCAACTTCGTCTGCGGCTTTCTGATCATCATCAGAAGCTTCTGTTGTATCATCAGATGCTTCCTCTGTATCTGCTGCATCTGCATCGTCTGCAGCTGCTTCTGTGTCATCTGCAGCCTCTTCTGTTGCTGCATCATCAGATGCAAAAGCAACTGTACCTGTTGCTGCTGTCATGGAACAGGTCATGGATACTGCCAGTAATAAGGCTAACATGGATTTTCTTTTCATTTCGTTTTTCCTCTTTTATTTCTCGTATTTCCGGACAATTGTATGCACAAAAAAGGCAACTGCATATTCTGCAGCTACCGCTTTCCCATAAATACATGGTTTATATGTACCAGATATATCTGTAATTTCGATTCTGTCTGATTCATTTAATAAAAGAGCTATGTATCGTTATGAGAATACAGGTTCTGTATACCGCAGACCTTAAATTCTACGCCAAGGCAGTTCTCCTGACTTCGATCATCGCTGTTTCTCCCTTCCCGGTTTCCCAGTGGTTTCTGAAAAGCAGCTCCCATACACAGTGACGGTATCGCTCCGGATTCTCACCGGATTCTCTTTTGCACATCAAGTACGATGCAACCTTTGCGTTATAACATTGCACATATTCAATTCGGATATTCTTTTTTTATCACATTTTAACAAAAATGTCAATACAATTCGTGTATATTTTCCTTTAATGTTTGGCATTAATGTTACTGTTCACTCCGTTCACAGTAACGTAGCCAAAATTCATTCCAGATTGCCTGCGGCAATGGAATTTTGGCTTGTATGTATATTATCGCGTTATTCATTACACTTCTGTCAGGGCTTTGAAAAAACAGGTTCTGTTTCCGGTATGGCAGGCTGCACCGATCTGCTCTACTTTAGCAAGGATCGTATCATTGTCACAATCCAGTGTAAGGGATTTTACAAACTGGAGATGTCCGGATGTGAGTCCCTTCGTCCAGAGTTCATTGCGGCTTCTGCTCCAGTAAGTCATTTTACCTGTTTCAAGAGTGGTATTAAATGCTTCTTCATTCATATACGCCAGCATCAGCACTTCGTTTGTCTGATAATCCTGGGCTATAACAGGTACCATTCCATCACTGTTTAATTTAAAATCAGACCATGCGATGCTGCTTTTTAAATTCACTGTATTTTCCATTTTCTGTCTCCATCTAATTTATTGATTGCCATAAATCATTTCGTAAATTTTCAAATTTTACAAACTGCCCTTGGTAGACAGAACATCTGTGATCCTTGGATCATAGGATGTGGCTGCGTCCAGTGCTTTGGCAAAACTTTTGAACATTGCTTCTGCTACATGGTGATTATTCCCACCTGCCAGAACCCTGATATGAAGATTCATGCCACAGGCATAGGAAATGGCATAGAAGAACTCTTTTACCATTTCCGTGGACATGTCACCGATCCTGTCTGTGGTAAACTCTGCATCCCATACAAAGTAAGGTCTTCCGGACAGATCAATCGCACAGAGCACCAGGGATTCATCCATGGGAAGGATGCAGCTTCCATAGCGCTTAATCCCCTTTTTGTCACCAATTGCTTCTTTTAATGCAGTTCCCAGAACAATTCCTGTATCCTCGATGGTGTGATGGTCATCCACCTGAAGATCACCATGGACTCTGACACTGAGATCAAAGAGCCCATGACGGGTAAATCCATCCAGCATATGGTTAAAAAATCCCACACCTGTCTCAATATCAGAATATCCGGTTCCATCCAGATTTATTTTTAATTTGATTTCTGTTTCTTTTGTATTTCTTTCTGCTGAGGCTTCTCTTGCCATGGTTAAGTCCTCTCTGTCTTACTTATTTTCAAACACTCTGAATCCATTGTTTTAATGCGCAAACTACAGTTTACATTATAGCAGATTTCAAATTCAAAGCCTTACCATTATTCTTTATCTTCATCCTCAAAACGAACTGCAATAGAATTTGCATGTGCAGTAAGCTGCTCAGAAGTTGCAAACTGAATGATATCTTTGTGTATATTACGCAGTGCGGATTTTGAGTAATATACAATACTTGATTTCTTGATGAAATCATCTACGGAAAGGGCTGAGAAAAATTTGGCTGTTCCGTTTGTAGGAAGTACATGGTTCGGACCTGCAAAATAATCTCCCAGTGGCTCGGAACTGTACTCTCCGATAAAGATCGCACCTGCATTCTTCACTTTCATCATATCTTCAAAGGGATTGGCTGTCACGATCTCCATATGTTCCGGAGCGATTTCATTGGCTGCCTCAATCGCCTCGTCCATATCCTCTGCGATCAGAATGTATCCAAAGTTATCAAGAGACTTCTGAATGATTTCTTTTCTGGAAAGAACCTCCACGAAACCTTTTACTTCTTCATCTACTTTCTTCGCAAATTCCTCACTTGTAGTGATCAGGATAGCACATGCCAGTTCATCATGCTCTGCCTGGGAAAGAAGGTCAGCTGCCACAAAATGCGGATTAGCTGTCTCATCTGCAAGAACAAGGATCTCACTCGGTCCTGCAATGGAGTCAATGCTTACATAGCCATATACTGCTTTCTTTGCAAGAGCTACGAAAATGTTTCCGGGACCTACGATCTTGTCTACCTTCGGAATACTCTCTGTTCCGAAAGCAAGGGCACCGATCGCCTGTGCACCACCCACCTTATAAATCTCATCTGCTCCTGCTTCTTTGGCTGCTACCAGTGTGGAAGCGCATACTTTGCCATCCTTTCCGGGCGGTGTTGTCATAACAATATGCGGGACTCCTGCCACTTTCGCAGGTACAATATTCATCAGTACAGAAGACGGATAAACTGCTTTTCCACCGGGTACATAGACACCCACACGATTTAACGGTGTTACTTTCTGTCCAAGCATAGTTCCATCTGTTGTGCTTGTAAACCAGCTGTTCTGGATCTGTTTTTCATGATACTGACGGATATTGACCAGAGCTTTGCGGATCACTCCAAGAAGTGCAGGATCAATCTGCGCATAAGCCTCTTCAATTTCTGCATCTGTGACGCGGATAGTCTCTTTTGTCACATCAGCTTTGTCAAATTCTTTTGTATAGGCAAAAAGGGCTGCGTCCCCTTCATTTTTTACTTTATCAAGGATCTGAGCTACTGTGGATTCAAATTTCCCATAGTTATTCGGGCTTCTTTTCAGCAGATTCTCAAGAATATCCTTTGTTGATTCTTTTGTTAATTTTACTGTACGCATCTTTACATCTCCTCCTGAAGAACTCTTCTTAAGTCTTCAATAAGTTTACGGATTCTCTCATTTTCCATCTTCATGCTCACCTGATTGACTACCATTCTGGCAGACAACGGGCAGACCTCTTCCAGCACCTTCAGTCCGTTTTCCTTCAGTGTACTTCCGGTCTCCACAATATCTACGATCACTTCAGACAGACCAACGATGGGTGCCAGTTCAATGGAACCGTTTAATTTGATCAAATCTACTGTCTGGTGTTTTCTGTTAAAGAAGTAATCCTTGGCAATATTTGGATATTTAGTCGCCACACGGATCAGCTGGTTGTTCTCCAGAACTTCTCTGGCACTCTCCGGTCCGCAGACACACATCTTACATTTTCCAAATCCAAGATCCATCACTTCATAAAGCTTACGGCCTTCCTCCAGGATCGTATCCTTTCCCACAATTCCGATATCTGCCGCACCATACTCTACATAGGTAGGAACATCCGGCCCTTTTGCAAGGAAGAATTTCATCTTCAGTTCTTCATTAGTAAAGATCAGTTTACGGGAATCTTTATCTTTCATCTCTTCGCAGGTGATTCCTGCTTTCTCAAACATCTCCATTGTTTTGTTGGCAAGTCTGCCTTTTGTCAGGGCAACTGTCAGGTATCTCATGGCTTATCTGACCTCCTTTTTCAAACGTAATGCCACACATCTGCCCTCTGCACGAAGTTTCTGTGCCTCTTTAATGGCTTCTGTACGGTTCTGTGGCTCGTATTCGATTACTTCCGGCTTCTCCTCTTTCTCAGAGATCAGTTTCTGGCTGGAAAGTGCAAGAAGAAGGTTATCTACTTCAAGGGCAAATCCGATAGATGCCGCAGGTTTGCCAAAGTGTTTCATCAGGCCATTGTAACGGCCTCCCTTGATCATAGGTTCACCGGTTCCGTAAGTATATGCCTGGAAAATGATACCTGTATAGTACTGATATTTACTAAGCATTCCAAAATCGAAAGAGATATACTTTTCATATCCGTAGTTTTTCATAATCTCATAGATTTCTTCCAGTCTGGAAACTGCCTCCAGTGCGCAGGCGTTGTTTGTCAGACTTCTGGCTTTCTTTAAGACTTCTTCTGAACCAAACATCTGTGGGATTTCAGTAAAGGCTTTCTGCATACTGTCTTTGAGTTTCTGTTCTTCTACAAACTCTTCTACTCCGAAAGAATTTTTCTGCGAGATCAAAACACGAAGACGTTCTTCTGCTTCCGGACCGAGTTCGGCTTCTTTTAATAAGGATTTGAAGTAATCTACCTGTCCGACACTGACCTGAAATTCTGTAAGACCTGCTGCCAGAAGGCATTCCACTGTCATGGCAAGAAGTTCTGCATCTGCATCTGCGGATTCATCACCGATCCGTTCTACTCCCATCTGTGTGGTTTCTTTGAGATGTCCTCTGTAGCTGGTGTTATTAATAAATGTGTTTCCTGTGTAGCAGAGGCTTACAGGTTCTTTGTCCGGGGAAAAGTAGGTTGCACAGGCTCTGGATACAGACGGGGTGAAGTCAGGTCTGAGTACCAGGGTATTGCCTTCTCTGTCAAAGAATTTATAAAGTTCTTTGGATGGGATGGTTCCTACTTCGCGGCTGAATACTTCAAAGTATTCGAATGTCGGGGTTTCTATGTCTTCATAGCCATACTGGTGGAAGACGCGATGGATTTTCTCCTGTACCTTTCTTTTCTGGCTGCATTCGCCGTTGTAGATGTCTCTTACACCTTCAGGGGTGTGGAAAATACGCTGCATGGGTGGTCCTCCTCTTGGTTATGTTGTGATTCTTTTTGTTATTATTTTATATTTTACTTTAGTGCGGTAACGTGCTACCAAATCAATGTGTAACTAGGTAGAATTATAATAGGTTTTCAAATAAATGTCAAGTACAGTTAATGTTATTATATTGTTGTTTTTGTCTATTCGTTATGTATGTTTAGAGGGACGCTCAGAAACATATTGTATTTGAGGTGCGGTTTCGGTGCCTAAGAGCTTCTAAGTCTTCAGAAAATCTGCTAAAACCATGAGAAGAAAAGCCCGGAATTACTCGCTATCGCTCAGACAAGGGGCTTTTCTTCTCATAACGCAGATTTCCTGAAAACTAAGAATCTCTAAGACACCTGCAAATGCACCTCAAATACAATATGTTTCCGAGCTGGTTCTCGCAATGCGGAAGACAAGGATATCTGACGCAAGATTTCACACTCTGATAAGCTGAATCAATATGTATTAATTAAGAGGCTTGCTATAGTGTGCCAACAAGTTGATTTCTTCATAGTTACTGCCAATACACAGCGCAGAAATTTATTTTATTTCCGGTGCATTTGCAGGTATCTTAGAGTTTCTTAGGCAAAAAAAATCTGCGTTATGAGCCGGCTGTTTCACTGTCTGAGCGAAGTCGGCGACGGAGCGAGTTTGAGAAGACGGCTCATGCTTTTAGCAGATTTTTTTTGCCTTAGAAACTCTTAGATGCCGAAACCGCACCGGAAATAAAATAAATTTCTGCGCGTCCCCTTTCCTATTCCCGTTCATTAAGATCAGTCTGAACTCCATCAAGAAAGGGCACAAGAAACCCGCTTTTTTTGTTCAAATAGTACTGAGGCTCCAGTTCTTCGCGCCGGAAGCTCTTGCGGCCGCCTTCCTGCATCCGGTTCCAGAAAGTAAGGAGACTGCGCAGTGTAAGGTAATAGAACTGGTTTTCATGGCTGTAGAATATAAGAAAAAAAGCCACCCCTCCCTGCTTTTCAAATGCCTGCATAAATTCCACCTGATGAGGATGGATATTCGCAAGCGGAAAAGTATCCGCCGCACATTCTTTGGCATCAAAGCAGACAGGGATGCCCTGTACTGCTCCAATATAGTCTACAGTGCTTCGTTGCTCGAAATATGCCAGCGTAATATGACGGTTTTCCTTATCCATACGGACAGGTGTGATCGGAGTGGGAATTTTTTGGATAAGTGCCAGTCCCTTTTCTCTGTATTGTTCATTTGTACGATTTACAAGATCCTCCAGAGTGGATCCCCGCAAACCTCTGCTGTTCCATGTTGCCACTTTATTTCTCCGTAAATTTTATTTTCTACTTCAATAATTTTACCGACGGATAATACCTGATAACTGCCTTTCCGACAATCTCATCAAAGGTCACAAAACTGGTGCTTTTCCAGCAACGGGAGTCTTTGGAATGATTGCGGTTATCACCCAGGACGAAATAGCTGTTTTCGGGAACTTCATACGGGCCAAAGCTGCCCCTTGGTTTTTCCGGAACGAAACTGTCATCCAGAGGAATCTCTGAATCATTGATATAGACTTTGCCGTCCTTAATCTGTACTTTTTCTCCCGGAAGTCCGATGACTCGTTTGATGAAAAGCTTGCTTTCGTCATCCGGGTATTTGAAAATAACAATGTCAAAGCGTTCCGGATCTTTTATTTTTTTTGATATTTCATGTCCGAAGAAATCCAGATTGAGTCCATATGCAAGGCGGAATCCGAAAATACGGTCTCCTGTCATAATGGTTTTTTCCATTGATTCGGAAGGAATTTTGGCATTGATCAGTACTACGCTATTCACAAGCGTTACGATCACTACTACTATGATGATCATTTTTGCGTAATCCCATATTTCTTTCCAGATTCTCATGATAAGCCTCCTCAAGATTTTCCTCTTTGATGATTTTACAGAAAAGCTCCGGTGCCGGCGCCACAAAGGTCTGGTCTGTCTCCGGAATTACTAACCTGTATGCATGGAGAAGCTGATGCCTGACTCCATGGCGGATATATTGCTTATTAAATTCAGAATCTCCGTATTTGGTGTCTCCAAGCAATGGATGTCCTGTTCCTGCAAGGTGAGCACGAATCTGGTGAGTACGGCCTGTGATCAGCTCAACTTCCAGAAGAGTTATTTTTCCGTTGCTGCCAAGAGGACGATATTTCGTTTCAATCGGCAGGGAATCTTTGAATTCCTGTCTGCTTACGATTACTTTGTTTGTTTTTTTATCTTTGTGCAGATAACCCCTGATATGATCCGGTTTTTCTATTTTGCCTTTTGTGAGGCAGATGTAGTATTTGTGAAGTGTTCTGTCGTGGAATATCCTGGACAGAAACTGCAGACCGGCAAGGCTTTTACCTGCACAGACCAT
This sequence comes from Blautia wexlerae DSM 19850, assembly GCF_025148125.1. Classification (NCBI taxonomy): domain Bacteria; kingdom Bacillati; phylum Bacillota; class Clostridia; order Lachnospirales; family Lachnospiraceae; genus Blautia; species Blautia wexlerae. Next base: position 1,962,937 of record NZ_CP102267.1, on the reverse strand, counting down.
TCCGCTGGTATTACGGTCAAGTCGGTTACATACAGAAGGTCTGAAGGTTTTGAGCTGTTCTTCTGTAAGGTCACCTTTCTTTAAAAGGTAGCCGGTCAGATATTCTACAAGGGACGGTTCCCCGTCATCTGCCGGCTGTGAAAGCATCCCTGCCGGTTTATTGATGATAATGATATCAGAATCCTCGTAAACAATATCCAGTTCGCAGTATGCTCTTGCTGCCTGACTGCTTCCTGCAAATTTATCGAAAGTTTCATCACTCAGAAACAGTTTGATGGTGTCGCCTTTGAGAAGTTTTTCGTTTCCTGTGGCTTTCTTTCCATTTAGAGTGATGTTCTTTTTGCGGAGCATTTTGTAAAAAAAACTTTTAGGTGCTTCTCTGAGAAGCTTGGCCAGATATTTATCAAAGCGCTGGCCCGCTTCATTTTCTTCTATAATAAATTCTTTCATATTTAATTGTTCCTGTATAATTATACCAAACTCCGAAATAACACATTGCTATAGATATATTTTGTAATTGAATTCCGGCGACTACAGACACAATGCCAGAATGGTCTGTCGGATCAGTTCGTTTCTGGAAAGATCCGGATATTTTTCGTCCGGGGTAAATTTGATTCCTTCTTCCAGACTTTCTCTGTGATCGTTCATGGAATCAAGACGTTCCAGGAACGGACGGAGATCTGTAAAAATTTTCACCGTCACTTTATAACCGTTTTTACGGATGATCTTCTGGGAATTGGTTTCCATGAAAGATGCATCGATTTTCGGATCACTGCTGTAAGCCACTACTGTATTTCCACATACTGCTGCTGCATCAATATAGGCACTTTTTTCATAAAAAGTCATGTAAAGTTCATATGCCATATCCAGACTGCCCTGATGCTCATGGATTTTCTGATATAATCCGGCATCCATTGGTCTGCATTTCAGAATCATGATCAGATTCACCATGGATTTACATGCCGGAAGACAGCCAACTACAGTTACAACTGTCCAGACAGTCATTCTTGTCTTAAAATAGAACCAGGATGTAAAAAAGATGAATAAGGGTACTGCAAAAAGAATTGCAGTGATGATCAGGCGGCGTCTCTTTTCACTTCTGAAATATCCGAAGTTCCCTTTGGATACTTTTGAAGATGTTTTCGCTTTACTTTGTTTTTTATTTCTGTTTTTCTTTTCTGTCACTTACGTCCTCCTCTGGAATTTTTCTTATGTATATTTCTGATAGTATTCTTCTTTGCAGATGCTGAACTGTTTTTGTTATTTTTGCTATTTCTGCTGTTTTTCGCATTCCGACTACTGCCCTGAGTATGCTGTTGGCCTCCATGATTCTCTCGAAGCGGCCGGATCAAACATTTAGGGCCGTAACCTACCAGGTCCATTCTTCCGGTCATTTTGAGGCCTTCCAGCACCAGTTCTCTGTTTGCAGGATTCTTGTACTGCATCAAAGCTCTCTGTATTGCTTTTTCATGGGGGTTCTTCGGCACATATACCTTCTCACCTGTAAGAGGATGGATTCCCGTATAGTACATACAGGTAGAAAGAGTAGACGGGGTTGGATAGAAATCCTGTACCTGTTCCGGGGTAAAGCCAAGATCCCGGACATATTCCGCAAGTTTTACTGCCTCTTTCATGGTACATCCCGGATGGGAGGACATGAAATACGGGACAGCATACTGCTGCTTTCCTGTTTGCCTGTTTGCCGCATCATATTCCTTAAGAAACTGCTGATAGACGCTGTGACTTGGTTTTCCCATATACTTCAGAACCTGATCAGACACATGTTCCGGTGCCACACGCAACTGCCCACTTACGTGATGTTCCACCAGTTCACGCAAAAAAGTCTTGTCCCTGTCTGCCACCACATAATCAAAGCGTACACCGGAGCGGATGAATACCTTCTTCACTCCCGGGATCTTCCGCAGCTTCCGAAGCAGAGAAACGTAATCCGAATGATCTACAGTCAGGTTTTTGCATGGCGTGGGAAACAGGCACTGCTTATTCTTGCAGACCCCTTTCGTGAGCTGTTTCTGACAAGATGGTTGTCTGAAATCTGCTGTGGGACCACCCACATCGTGAATATAACCCTTGAACTCAGGATCATTTGTCATTCTGGTAGCTTCTTCGATCAGAGACTCATGACTTCTGGTCTGAAGAATTCTTCCCTGATGAAAAGTCAGGGCGCAGAAATTACAGCCGCCAAAGCACCCTCTGTTGCTTGTCAGGCTGAACTTGATTTCTTCCAGTGCCGGAATTCCGCCCAGCTTCTCATACATGGGATGAACTTTCTCCGTATAAGGCAGGGCATATACATCATCCATTTCCTCCTGTGTCAGGGGCAGAGCAGGAGGATTCTGTATAATATATCCCTTTGTCCCATAAGATTCTGCCATTGGTCTGGCGCTGAATGGATCTGTATTCTGATACTGAATGGCAAAGCTGTCTGCATAAACCTTCTTGTTTACTTTTACTTCCTCATAAGAAGGAAGAATAATCGGATCATAAACTCTCGACAGATCCCTGCACTTAAATACAGTTCCTGCAATATAGGTAAGTTCCTCTACCGGCAGTCCACTCGCCAGCGCATCTGCAATCTCTATGATCGAATGCTCACCCATTCCATAGGAAATCATATCTGCCCCGGAATCAAGGAGTACACTGTGTTTTACTTTATTCTCCCAATAATCATAATGTGCCAGTCGTCTCAGGCTGGCTTCAATCCCACCCAGGATAATGGGTGTCTTTTTATAAGTCTGACGGATCAGATTGCTGTACACGATCACCGCGCGGTCAGGACGAAGTCCCATCTGGCCTCCCGGTGAATAGGAATCTTTCTGCCTGTGCTTTTTAGAGACTGTATAGTGATTTACCATAGAGTCCATATTTCCCGCAGACACCAGAAATCCCAGTCGAGGCTCTCCAAATACCTGAATACTCTCCTTCTTTCTCCAGTCAGGCTGAGGAATGATCCCCACTTTATACCCACGACTCTCCAACAGTCTGCTGATGATCGCAGTACCAAAGGAAGGATGGTCCACGTAGGCATCACCTGTAATATAGGCAAAATCTACCTGCTCCCACCCTCTCTGTTTCATTTCTTTCTTTGTTACCGGTAAAAAATCCTGCATTTATATTTTCCTCGTATGTATTATAGTCATGCGGATACGATCATCCGCCACACAGTTCTACATCTGCAGCAAACCTTTCAAATTATCATTTCCGGATAATAATCAGACATGATGATACACTGCCTGTGCCCGGTATCCTTCGGATATAATATCAAGCTGTCTGTGGAACCGCTTCAGTTGCTGAAGATCTTTTGTTTTAAATACTCTCAGGAACTCATCCTGAATCTTCATAATCTCCCGCTTATTTGCAATCTTGTACAGATTTTCAATGTTGATCAGAATATCCTTCACCAGATTAGACTGCATCTGTGACGAATTCTGTGCATCCATAATCTCATTCCGCACAGAAGACATCTCATGGTCAAGAGCATTAATGGCATCTGCTGCCTTGCTCAGACGTTCTGCCACATGCTCCGGCATATCCCCTTTATATTTATATTGCAGGGAATGCTCAATCGTCGCCCAAAAGTTCATAGCCATTGTACGGATCTGTATCTCCGCCTGCAGCTTCTTTGGCCCTTTGATCGTATCCACTGTATAATAAATAATCAGATGATAACTTCTGTAACCACTCTGTTTAATATGCTTCAGATAATTCTTCTCACTCTTTATAACCATATCGCTTCTCTTCTGGATCAGGGAAGCAACCGTCTCTATATCCTCCTCAAACTGGCAGATAATACGAACACCGGCAATATCCTCCAGTTCTTCTTCCATTCTCTCCATAGGAATATGCTTGCGCTGCATTTTCTCAAGAATACTGCTCACGCTCTTAACCCTGCCCTCCACCTGCTCAATCGGGCAGTAAACATCATTCTCTTTACATTCATCAATAATGTGATTGAATTTCACTTCCAGCTCTCTCACAGCCAGTTCATACGGGCACAAAATGCTTCTCCATAACTGTATTTCCATTTTCACTCGCTCCTTGCATTTCATACATTTTGTTATTATAGCATAGATTTTGAAAAATATCTCGCTAATATGAATAGTTTCTGTTTTTTTTAGAAATGCCTAGTTCCGCATTCTGATACAGTATATGCAAAGCACCGGACATATAGAACATTCAAAAAAGCACCCCTGCCGCCAAAGCGCAACAGGGATGCTTCCAACATCACTCTTTAAGAGCCTCCAGAACTTTCACCAGATACTTCCAGACTCTCTCTGTAGAAGAAATACTAAGCACCTCTTCAGACGTATGAATATCCTTCATATCAGGTCCCAGAGACACACAGTCAAGTCCTTCCATCTTCTTATAGAAAAGTCCACACTCAAGTCCTGCATGGATTGCCACCACATTCGGTTTCTGTCCATACATTTCCTCATATACTTCCACCATCTTATCACGAAGCGGTGAATCCTTGCGATACTCCCACGCAGGATAAACGCCCTGTCTCTCATACTCTCCGCCAAGGAACTCCGTCAGATAGGCAATCTTGTCAGAAAGGGAATCTCTGGCTGTCTCCACAGAACTTCTGATACTGGAACTTCCCATTACCTCATTCTCAGAAGTCTTCAGAATACCAATATTCGTAGAAGTCTCTACCAGTCCTTTGATCGTTCCGCTCATTTTCTGAACACCATAAGGTACATTTACAAGGAAGAAAATTACTTTTTCTTTACTTGTGGGATGAAGAACCCTTACTTCCTGTTTTCCCTCATCTTCAACAGTTACTGTGATACCCTCATCAGTTCCTGCATACTCTTCTCTCCATGCTCCCTGCACAGAAGCCGCATATTCTCTGACAGCATCTACATTTTCTTCAAGAACAAGGATTTCTGCTGTAGCCTCCCTTGTAATGGCATTATCTTTCTGTCCGCCCTGCACACTGATCAGTTCAAAATCTGTTTTCTCATCCAGACCATGGAGAAATTTTCCGAGAAGAGAATTTGCGTTTGCACGATTCTTGTCAATCTCAGCTCCGGAATGACCGCCCATCAGTCCGCTGATCTTAACTGTCAGCTTCTCTCCCTCTGCATCCAGTCTTGTCACTGGAATATGGCTGACTCCGGAAAGTCCGCCTGCACAGCTGATCCAGAGGCTTCCTTCTGCTTCAGAATCCAGATTGATAAATCTTCTTCCTTTTAATACACTGCAGTCAAATCCAACTGCACCCAGAAGACCGATTTCCTCATCTACAGTAATAAACACTTCAAGCGGCGGATGAGCAATTGTATCACTTTCCAGAAGTGCAAGACCATAAGCAACAGCAATTCCGTCATCACCACCAAGGGTTGTTCCGTTTGCAGATACATAGTCACCTTCTACAGAAAGATTTAATCCGTCTTTTGTAAAATCATGCTCTACATCCGGACGTTTCTCACATACCATATCCATATGTCCCTGAATGATCACTACAGGAGCATTCTCGTATCCCGCTGTGCCCGGTTTATAAATAACCACATTATTCATCTCATCCTGAACATATTTCAGATCATGATCCTTTGCAAACTGAACCAGATAGTCGCTGATCTGCTTTGTATTTCCTGAGCCATGAGGAATTTTGCATATCTCCTCAAAATAATGGAACACTCTTTTGGGTTCACAATTCTCTAAAACTGCCATAATTATATTACCTCCAAAAATCACACATTTGTCTTATAATATACCATTGTTTTCCCGATATACGACAAATTTTCCAGATATATTTTACCCAAATACTATAGCATTTATTTTCATTCTGCGCCATATAAATTTTATAAAGAATGGCAAACAATTGCAAAGAGGTTGTTGTATGTCCAAAAACACCATACTCACCGGTGGTATTTGTTTTCTTCTTGTCTTTCTTCTGCTGCATCCTGCTGAAAGTCTGTCCTGTGCCAGAGCCGGAATGACTCTGTGGCTGAATACATTAATCCCAACGCTTCTCCCATTTATTATTCTCACAGGAATGCTTACACATACCGGTCATATCCGGAAACTTCTCCTGCCATTTGAATCATTCTTTCATATTTTTCCGGGTGTCAGCATCTGGGGTGGTTATGTTTTCGTTCTCGGAATGCTGTGTGGTTATCCTCTGGGAGCCAAACTTGCCTCTGATCTGTATGGATTACATAAAATCAGCAAAAAAGAAGCTCTTTATCTCACTACCTTCTGTAACAATCCAAGCCCTGCCTTTATCATTACCTATCTCTGTAAGTCCTGTCTTAAGGATACAGTACCTGCCGGCATGGTCTTTGCGAGTATTTTTTCAGCAAATCTGATATGTATGCTGTTCTTTCGTTTTTTTGTGTACCAAAATGCCACCATCTCAGATTCCCCAGGATTTTCACCCGAGATTTCTTCTCGAAAAAATATACTTGATTTTTCTATAATGAACGGTTTTGAAACCATTACACGTCTCGGAGGATATATTCTATTGTTCTCCATTCTGGCAGGATGTATCAGATATTATGCGCCTTTTCCACTTCTCTATCAATACCTGCTGCTCGGATTTACAGAGATCACTTCCGGACTTTCTCTTATTTCAGTTTCCGGACTGCCATACATGACTCGTATACTTTTGTCCGCTGCAGCCACCGCATCCGGCGGTCTGTGCATCCTTGCTCAGACAAAAGGTGTTCTCCACCATGACCTCAGCATTCTGCCTTATTTTATTTCCAAGTGTATCTGTACATTCCTTACAGCAGGTATTCTTTACTGTCTGATTTCCTATCTGTGAAAATAAATTCTTTCCGGGAACTGTCATCATTTCATTATACAAAATCAGGGCAGGAAATTTTCCTGCCCCTTGTTTTCTCATCTTCTATATTTAATAACTGATTTATTTTTAGTTCTCTCCCAGATCATCTAACAGATCGTCATCATCATCTTTCGCTCCGTCATTATCATGATAAGAGCCTGTAATTGCTGCAGCCTGTGCTGTCTGAGGTGCAAGTTCCTGACGATTGTGGTTTACAACATCAAGACAGCTCTGCAGGGAATCAATAAATGTTTTGTATTTCACACCTGCATCCTCTAATGTTGTATTAAGCACACTGCCAATATTGGCCATCATATCATCTGTATAGGTGATCGCGCTGAGACGAATGCTGTTTGCATCCTGTGTTGCAGAATCCAGAATCTCCTGTGCCTGTTTGTTAGCTGCATTGATCGTATCATTTGCCTGTGCATATGCTTTCTGCATAATCTCATGCTGTGTTACCAGTTCCTGTGCTCTTGCCTGCGCATCTGCGATCAGTGCATCTGCCTTAGTCTGAGCATCCTCAAGGATAGCGTCCTTATTGTTAATGATCTTCTGATAACGTTTAATCTCATCCGGAGTTTTCAGGCGGAGTTCTCTCAGAAGTTCCTCAATTTCTTCTTTATTTACCACAATCTTAGTAGTTGACAGTGGCTGGAATTTACAGCTGTCCACATATTCCTCAATCTCACCGATAATCTGTTCAATTCTGCTGCTCATAGTATATACACTCCTTATTTTCTATTTCTGTTACTGTACGCTCTATGTGAACAATAACTTATTTGTTGTCTGCTGTAAGACGAATCTTCTCAATAACTGCATCCGTTATCTCGGCCGGTGCAAACTTACTCAGGTCGCCTCCAAAATGTGCAACTTCCTTCAATATTGTAGAACTCAGGTATGCATATTCCAGACTTGTAGTCAGAAATACAGTATCTACATCCGGTGCAAGTACACGATTGGTCTGAGCCATCTGGAGCTCATACTCAAAATCTGTAACTGCACGAAGTCCACGTATGATCACCTGAGCGTGATTCTCTCTGGCAAAATTCACAGACAATCCCTCAAATGGTTTTACCTCGACATTAGGAACGTCCCGAGTCGCCTTTTCTAATATATTAACACGTTCCTGCACAGAAAACAACGGACTTTTTGAAGAATTATGTAAAACGCCCACTATCACTTTGTCAAAAGAAACTGCTGCTCTCCGGATCACATCAAGATGTCCATAGGTAGCCGGATCAAAGCTGCCGGGATATACTGCTATTTTCATTTATTTTTACTCTCTCTTTCCTCTGGCACATACACATATGCATAACAACACGAATGCTGCCTGCAGGCAGCAATCTTATGATAATTTCAGGAAGCAATGCATTCATTCTGAAATTATTATAGTTAATTATGCACGTTCTAAAAATACATGCTTATTTGTTTTATACTCTTTCGAACGCAGCTGCCTGTAACCGAGAGATTCCACATAACTGAAATCCGTCTGAAGATCCGCTTCCACAATAATAAGTGTATTCTTATCTGCAACTGTGCTGTCTTTCAGATATTCCAGCACCTGTCTTTCCAGTTCATTATTATATGGGGGATCCATAAAAATAATGTCAAAAACACCTTTTCCCTCAAGGGAACGCAATGCCTGCAACACGTCCATGTTCAGCAGTTTACCATCTTCTGCCAGTTTTGTAAATGCAAGATTTTCTCTGATGCATGCAGCAGCTTTTGGATTCTTCTCCACAAACACTGCATAAGAAGCCCCTCTGCTCAGAGCTTCGATTCCGATCCCGCCACTTCCGGAAAAAAGATCCAGGAAACGGCATTCCAAAAGCTCCGGCTGAAGTATATTAAATAATGTTTCTTTGATTCTGTCAGTAGTAGGTCTTGTGTCTATCCCCGGAATTGTTTTCAAATTAAGCCTTCTGGCTTTACCTGCGATCACTCTCATTTCAGATTCAGTCTCCAATCCAGGTCTCCTCTTGCAAGCCCTAAAATAAGAAGTTCTGCTGTGGCAATATTTGTCGCTACAGGAATATTGTACTGGTCGCATCTTCTCACGATGCTTGTGATATCCGGTTCTTTAGGATCGATCATGACCGGATTGTAGAACAGAATGACCATATCAAGATCCTGACGCTCTACCATCTCCATAAACTGCTTGTCTCCACCAATACTGCCGGCAAGGAATTTATGCACATGAAGGCTTGTCGCTTCTTCTATTCTCCGTCCGGTTGTACCTGTGGCATAGACCTCATGTTTGGCAAGTATATTCTTATAAGCGATGCAGAAATCTTCTATCAGTACTTTTTTACTGTTATGTGCGATTATACCTAAGTTCATAGTTTCTCCTCTCCGTTTCTCCTATTTATTTTGCGGATTTTATCTTTTATCCACAATCCTAACTGTAATTATAACAAAGCACTAAATAAAACGCAATTAAAACTTAAAAAATATACATAATTCATAATTTATTAATATTTTTCTTACAGTCATCATGCAAGTTTTCCTGTTTCCATGCTCTTCCTGTCCATGCGAAAACTTCCAGTGTATTATTTCTGCATCTTCATATACTAGCATTGCAACACAAAAACACTTTCAAAAGAAAACAACAACCAAGGAGGAAATTGATATGTCAAACACAAAATCTTCTAACCAGACAGCTGTACCGGAAGCAAAAGGTGCGTTAGACCGTTTCAAATTCGAGGTTGCAAATGAATTAGGCGTACCGCTTACAGACGGGTACAACGGTAACCTGACTTCTAAACAGAATGGTTCTGTCGGAGGTTATATGGTCAAAAAGATGATCGAAGCCCAGGAAAGACAGATGTCCAGTGGTTCCCAGGGCGGACAGTACTAATCAGATAAAAGCCTCTCAGTTGAGGAACTGAAAAAAACCGATGGTGATGACTGAAAACAGTCAAATCCATCGGTTTTTCTATAAAAGCGAATTAATAAAATCAGATCATCCCTATCAGATGTACGATCAGTGCAGCCACCCAGGCAATCACACACTGCCATACCACAACACCAACAGCCCATTTGCTGCCCATTTCACGTTTGATCGAAGCGATAGCCGCCACACATGGTGTATAGAGCAAACTGAATACCAGCAGGGATGCTGCTGCCAACGGAGTCAGTACAGAGGCAATATTTCCACCGAAAAGTACTTCCAGAGTAGATACCACGCTCTCTTTTGCCATAAATCCGCTGATAAGAGCTGTACAGATTCTCCAGTCTCCCAGTCCGATTGGTTTAAATATAGGTGCCAAGACTCCCGCCACCATTGCCAGAATACTGTCTGCAGAATCTTTTACAAGATTTAAATGCAGATCAAAGCTCTGCAGGAACCAGATTATCATTGATGCAAGCAGGATAATAGAAAACGCTCTCTGCAGGAAATCTTTTGCTTTTTCCCACAAAAGCTGACCTACATTCCTTGCTCCCGGCAGCCGGTAATTGGGAAGTTCCATGACAAACGGGACGGGATCTCCCTTGAAAAGAGTTCTGTTATACAAAAATGCCGCCAGGATTCCCACCAAAATTCCAAGCAGGTAAAGACCTGCCATAATAAATCCGCCCTTCTTCGGGAAAAAAGCACTTACAAAGAAAGAATAAATCGGCAGCTTCGCAGTACAGCTCATAAATGGAGTCAGCAAAATCGTCATCTTTCTGTCACGCTCACTTGTAAGTGTACGTGTGGCCATAACAGCCGGAACCGTACATCCGAATCCGATCAGCATTGGTACAATACTTCTTCCGGAAAGGCCGATCTTACGCAGAAGTTTGTCCATCACAAAAGCAACACGTGCAACGTATCCGCTGTCTTCCATAAGAGACAGAAAGAAAAACAGGGTTACAATAATCGGCAGAAAACTGAGTACACTTCCCACACCTGTAAAAATACCGTCAATGACCAGGCTATGCATGGCACTGTTTACATTTGCTGCTGTCAGTGCTGCTTCTACCAGCGCAGAAACCTTATCAATTCCAATCTCCAGAAGCCCCTGAAGCCACGCTCCGATCACATTAAAGGTAAGATAAAATACCAGTACCATGATTCCGATGAAACAGGGAATCGCTGTATATTTTCCTGTAAGAATCTTATCAATTTTCTCACTTCTGATTCTCTCCTTACTCTCTTTTGGCTTTACAACTGTCTGTTCACACAAACGCTCAATAAAGTCAAAACGCATATCTGCGATCGCAGCGCTTCTGTCAACCTGACGCTCTGTTTCCATCTGCTGTACGATATGCTCCAGCATCTCCGTCTCATTTGTGTCCAGCTTCAGCTTCTCAAGAATCAGCGGATCTCCCTCGATTGCCTTGGTTGCTGCAAAACGGGTAGGAATATCAGCCTGCGCCGCATGATCCTCAATCAGGTGCATGACCGCATGAATACAGCGGTGTACTGCACCGTCATGGTCACTCTTATCACAGAAATCCTGACGCAGCGGATGTTCCTGATATTTCGCTATATGTAACGCATGGTCAACCAGCTCATCAACCCCTTCATTCTTTGCTGCGGAAATAGGGATTACAGGTACTCCAAGCAGCGATTCCATCTTATTTACATCTATAGAACCCTGATTTCCCAGCACTTCATCCATCATGTTCATTGCAACTACCATAGGAATATCCATCTCCAGAAGCTGCATGGTCAGATACAGGTTTCTCTCAATATTGGTAGCATCCACAATGTTGATGATCGCACTTGGTTTCTCATCCAGGACAAAATTTCTGGAGACAATCTCCTCACTGCTGTAAGGGGACATGGAATAAATTCCCGGAAGGTCTGTGATTTCTGTATCCGGATGGCCTTTAATCGAACCGGTCTTACGATCCACCGTTACTCCTGGAAAGTTTCCCACATGTTGACTGGAACCTGTCAGTTGGTTAAACAATGTAGTTTTTCCACAGTTCTGATTTCCCACCAATGCGTACGTCAGTGTAGTTCCCTCAGGCAGTGGATGTTCATCTTCTCTGGAATGATACTTTCCATCCTCTCCAAGTCCCGGATGTGCCAGGTCGCTTACAGCCTCTATTCCGGCGTGACTTCTGCTTCGCTTCGGGATCTGTTCGATTTCTATCTGCTCTGCTTCCGCAAGTCTTAATGTCAGTTCATATCCATGTACCTGTAATTCCATGGGATCTCCCATGGGTGCAAACTTCACGACTGTGACCTCAGCTCCCGGAATCATACCCATATCCAGGAAATGCTGACGCAGGGCACCCTTGCCGCCAACCGACGTGATCACAGCACTTTTTCCGATTTCCAAATCTTTTAATGTCATTTTCAGTCGCTCACCTTTTGTATTTGTATTTGGTTATCATCGTCGTTATTATAGCAATCCTCGTAAATAATGCATCTTAATCCAGCCCATCAGAGTGTGAAACCCTGCTGAACTGTCTTAAATGCATTATTTACGAGGATTGCTATAGCCGATTTTTCTCAATAACCTTATGCAGATAGCTTATACTAACTGATAATTTTTGTCAAGTAGCAGGTATGTCTCAATTTTTTTATAACCGAAAGCACAAAAAACTCAGATGAATTTATGTTATCATCTGAGTTTCTCAATGTCTTAACCTGACAGGTCATTAAACCTGTCTGTGATTACTTCATTACTTATTATTCTGATCATTCTCAAGTAACTGATTTATGTGATTGCCATAAGATTTGAAAATTGTTCTTATCTTTTATATGTCAGATCCACACAGAACCTGTAATATCACCGTTAATTACATAATATGCTTTGTTCTCTTCAGGTTTGATATAAATCTTAATATCTTTGAGATCTTTCTCCTTTTTACCCAGTTCGTCTGTCCAGATTCTTCTGACATTACTTAAAATATTTTTTGTATATACTTCTCTGCCCATGAACTGAATATATACTTCTGCTGTTGCTTCTTTCTTAGTGGTTCTTCTTGTTGTCTTCTTCTCGGCAGCTGTCTCTTCAGCCGGTTTCTCAGCTGTCTTAGCAGGAGCCTTCTTTGTAGTTCTTTTCGTTGTTTTTGTTGGTTTTGCAGCAGTCTTTGTTGTTTTAGCTGTCTCTTTTTTCTCGGCTTCTTTCTCTGTTTCTGCCGGTTTCTTTTCTACAGTGTCTGCTGCTTTAGCTGTTTCTTTCTTCTCGGTTTCTTTCTCTGCTTCTGCTGATTTCTTTTCTGCAGTCTTTCTTGTTCTTCTTGCTGCCGGTTTCTTTGCTGTTGTTTCTTTCTTTACAGTCTCTGTTTCAGCAGTTTCTTTCTTGTTTGCTTCTTTATTTACAGCTACTTCTTCAGCAGTTGTCTTTGCAGGAGCCTCTTTAACTTCGGTTGTCTTCGCAGTGGATGTGTTGAGATCTGCTGTAGTTGCTTTTGTTGCCATATGATTAGCCTCCTTACAAGGTATAAGTATTCGTAACTGCTCAGTTTTGTACAGTTACAGGTATTCTTATGTTACCGAAAATATGATAAACAGTAACATTCTTTTATGAAAATAGAATACTACGAATCTTCTGCTTTTGCAATGTTTTTCTGTTTTTATAATCTAGGCATCTTATAAACAGTAACATGAACAGTATTATTTTTTACTCTGTATCCGTCATTTTCTATAGTCCTAGATTCTGCAGATCTTCCTTCATATATGCCGAAAGTCTCCTCTGAAGTTCCTCATTCTGCGGAAGGCTTAAATCCGCATCAAGGGACAGAATCTCCGAAGCCGTTTCACTGGCAGCTTTCAGGATATCCGCATCCTGATAGATGTCCCCCAGTTTAAATTCCAGCAGACCACTCTGGCGGATTCCAAAAAGATCACCAGGACCGCGAAGCTTCAGATCCTCTCCTGCAATATAAAATCCATCATTGGATTTGTTCAGAATCTGCAGACGTTTAGAAATTTCCTTTGCACCATTTCCCTGCATAAAAATGCAATATGACTGATATTCCCCTCTACCGACACGCCCGCGAAGCTGATGAAGCTGTGCCAGCCCGAAACGCTCGGCATTCTCCACCATCATCACTGTAGCATTAGGCACATTCACTCCTACCTCAACTACAGTAGTAGATACCAAGATCTGAATTTCCCCTGCGGCAAAAGCCTCCATGATCACATTCTTCTCTTTCGCTTTCATCTTTCCATGAAGAGAAGCAATCTTTATATCCGGCGAAAAAACATTGCGAAGCTTCAGGGTATAATCCAGCACATTTTCCCCATCCATCCCTTCGCTCTCCTCCACCATTGGACAGATCACATAAACCTGCCGTCCCTGACGGATCTGCTTCTCCATAAAAGAATAAGCCTTCGGCCTGTAAGAAGTATCCACCACACAATTTTTAATGGGAAGTCTCTGCGCAGGAAGTTCATCAATTACTGAAATATCCAGATCCCCGTATATAATGATCGCCAGCGTCCTTGGAATCGGTGTAGCACTCATCACCAGCACATTAGGCGGGTTTCCCATAGTAGTCAGTGCTTCCCTCTGTTTCACACCAAAACGATGCTGCTCATCTGTAATAACCAGTCCAAGATTATTGTACTGCACTTTTTCCTGAATCAGCGCATGCGTTCCTATTACCAGGTTAGCCTCTTTTGACGCGATCAGCGCATATTTTTTCCTTTTCTCCTTCGCAGTACCTGATCCTGTCAGCAAAACCGGATGCCCAAAATCAATATTCTGTTCCTGCAGCAACTTCTCCATTGCCTGAAAATGCTGCCTTGCAAGAACCTCCGTAGGTGCCATAAGCACTGCCTGATATCCATTCTCCACAGTCATGATCATTGCGAGAAACGCAAGGATCGTCTTACCGCTTCCCACATCTCCCTGCACCAGTCTGGACATCAGGGCCTGGCCACTTAAATCCCTCTCAATCTCATGCCACACATTCAACTGCGCCTTTGTCAGATCATAGGGCAGACTTTCAATAATCTGCTCTGTCGTCCACACCGGATGCATGGGAAACGCATTCGGTGCTTCCTCCGTCTTCTCCTTCAAAGACTGCACAGCAAGAATAAAAAGAAGAAACTCGTCAAACACCAACCTTCTCCTTGCAGCTAACAGCTCCTGCATATTTTTGGGAAAATGAATCGCAGGAATCGCAAAATTCCTGTCTGCCAGGTGGTACCTTTCCTTATACTCATCTGCCAGATACTCTGCCTGAAGCTTCTGCTCATCAAGCACCTGATGGATCAGCTTCACGATCGTCTTATTAGAAAGCCCCGCAGTCAGTCCATAAATCGGCTGAAGACTGTGCAGAATCTCCTCATAAGCCGCAGGAGTAAAAATCTCAGGATGCTCCATCTGCAACTTCCCCTGCTTCCTGACGACACGCCCCCGCAGAACAAACCTGCTGCCTTTCCTGACTGCAGAGCGCAGATACGGTGCATTAAACCACGTAACAGAAATTTTCCCCGTAAGATCTGCCACAGTGGTCGTGATCACCTGAAGATTCCGCACCTGATTCACATACACACCCGTTATAACCGCCACAGAAATCGCCACAACAGCTCCCTCTTCCAGAGACCGGATCTCAACAGGCTCCTCATACGCATCATAATTACGTGGATAATAACTCAGAAGAGATTCCCTATCCGTAACTCCTATTTTCGCAAATAACTTTTCCGTTTTCTCCCCCACGCCCTTAAGGGTTCTCAAAGATATCGACATCTATCTCCTTTTCCTTTCTAAAAAATCCATCACAAATATAAATTTAACCAAATCAAGTATCCGGCTATCCGGCAGAGCAATTATTCGGTTATAATCAAGTAAAAACGGACTATGTCATCCGCCCAGCCAGCTGCCAGGCGGGAAAATTATTTGTTTTTGTGTGCATTTGCAGGGATCTTAGATATTCTTAGGTTCCGGAAAACTGCGTTATGAGCAGACAGTCTCACTGTCTGAGCGAAGTTTGCAACGGAGCGAGTTTGAGAGGGCTGCTCATGCCCTTAGCAGATTTCCGGAACCTTAGAATATCTTAGTTCCCGAAACCGCACACAAAAACAAATAATTTTCCTGCCGTCCCTTTTTAATACGAAAACGGATATACCCACCCTCAACAATGGCCTATACCCGTTTTCATCACATGAACTATTCGTTTATCTCTCTCAAAAACTCTATTATCCTACTCTACAGAAATAACATAATAATAAATCGGCTGTCCACCCGCATTCAGTTCCACATCACAATCCGGACAAGCCTCCTCCAGAGCCGTTGCCAACTCCTCAGCTTCAGCCTCCTCAGTATCAGCACCATAATAAATACTGATCACCTCAGACTCATCATCCACCATCTGGGCAACTGTCTCCTTGGCAACTTCCATGCGGTCCTTGCCAACAGCCAGGATTCCATGATCACCGATACCCATCATATCCCCCTCATGGATCTCCTTATCATCAATCCTTGTATCACGCACAGCATACGTGATCTGTCCGGTCTTCACATGTTCGATTGCCTGAAGCATAGCCTCAGTATTCTCCGCACTGTTCTTCTCGGGCACATAACTGATCATGGCAGTAATTCCCTGCGGAATGGTCTTAGTCGGCACAACCACGATCTCTTTATCCTCAGTAAGATCCCTTGCCTGGTTTGCAGCAAGAACAATATTCTTATTGTTCGGGAAAATATAAATAGTCTTTGCATTTACTTTTGCAATGGCATTGAGCATATCCTCTGTACTCGGGTTCATTGTCTGACCGCCCTCGATCAGGTAATCCACACCCAGTTCCTTAAAGATCTCTGTCATTCCCTTTCCCACAGATACGGAAATAAAGCCAACTTCCTTCGGTGGCTGTGCTGCTTCTTCTTTTTCTTCCTGTTCTGCCTGTTCTTTCGCTATTTTCTCGGCATCCTTTATAAGCTTCTCCTGATGCTCCTCACGCATATTGTCGATCTTCATACGTGAAAGTGCACCAAAGGTAAGGGCTTTCTCAATAGCCTGTCCAGGATGATTGGTATGAACATGAACTTTCACGATCTCGTCATCTGCAACAAGCACAATAGAATCACCAAGGGACATCAGGAATTTCTTAAATTCATGCTCTGTCTCCTCGGACATCGGCTGGTTCAGAAGAATAATAAACTCTGTACAATAACCAAATTTAATATCAGCCTCTGTCTGTGCATCGATCTTAGTCACAGCAGGACCTTTTGCCTTGTCAAACTGTGTATAATCAATCTCTTTGCCAAGGAAACCATCATATGCACCATGGTATACTTCCAGAAGTCCCTGTCCACCGGAATCCACTACTCCTGCTTCTTTCAGAACCGGCAGCATCTCCGGTGTCTTTGCCAGAGTTTCCTCCGCATGAGCGATCACGCTCTGGAAAAATGTATCCAGATCCTCTGCTGTCTCCGCAAGCTCTACAGCCTTGGCAGCAGCCTCTCTTGCAACAGTAAGGATTGTTCCCTCCTTCGGTTTCATGACTGCCTTATATGCAGTCTCCACACCTTTCTCCATGGCTGCCGCGATATCAATGGCATCCAGTTCCTTACTGTTCTTAACACTTCTGGTAAAACCACGCAGAAGCTGAGAAAGAATAACACCTGAGTTACCTCTTGCACCGCGCAGAGAACCGGAAGAAATCGCCTTGGCCAGTGACTCCATGTCAGGCTCTCCCAGAGAACCTACTTCTGCTGCTGCTGCCATGATCGTCATTGTCATATTGGTTCCTGTATCTCCATCCGGTACCGGAAATACGTTCAGTTCGTTGATCCATTCTTTTTTAGCTTCCAGATTCTTGGCTCCTGCAAGAAACATCCTGGAAAGTATTCTGGCATCTATGGTTTTGTTATTCACCACAAGTTCCTCCTCTATCCTAATCAATTGCGCGTACACCTTCTACATAAATATCGATCTTATCGATCTCCATTCCTGTAAAGGCCTCGACTTTATATTTGACATTGCTGACAAGGTTGTCTGCAATTGTACTTATGTTCACGCCATATGCCACAATAACATGGAAATTCAGGCGGATTTTATTGTCCTCTGTAATTCTGACGCTGATGCCATGTTTCAGGCTGTTCTTTCCAAGAAGCTTTACCAGTCCGTCCTTCATACTGACTGCAGCCATGCCTACGATACCAAAACATTCTACAGCAACGCTTCCTGCGTAGGTTGCGATTACATCTGTGTCAATTATGATCTGACCTAATCCGGAATCTATACGTCCATTCATATGGTTACCTCCAATGCTCATTATTGTATGTAAGTGTATTATAACCTCTTTTCACAGAAAAAGAAATATAATTTTTGAGTTTTTTCCTTTTTTTGCTTGCAAAAGCACAATTCATCTGTTACAATGTAATCTGTTGAACACAAGGTTACTGTTCAGACGCTATGCACACAGCACGACAGTAACAATAAAGCGTCAAGGAGGTGCTATCATGGCTAAATGTGCAATCTGTGAGAAAGCTGCTCATTTCGGAAATAATGTAAGTCATTCACATAGAAGATCCAATAAAATGTGGAAATCTAACGTAAAATCCGTTAAAATCAAGACTGCTGAGGGTGGAGCTAGAAAGACATATGTATGTACTTCTTGCTTAAGATCCGGTAAAGTAGAAAGAGCATAATAACACCATTACCCCTGTTGCAACAGGGGTATTTTTTTTGCAAAAAAGACTGTCCCTCTGTTCAGATATTCTTTACCGAATATTCTGCCTGAGCTGACAGTCTTTTTTTATTTCATATGTCAAACGGGATATTCGCAATCTTCTGTAAAGTTAATGACAGAAAAGATGATATCCCAACAACAGGAAAACTCCGGCCGAAACCACCAGAACCACATTTTCTGCGATCAGCATCCCGATTATCATCCCAATCCCTATGAAAAACAGCATAAAGCCGAACAGCTTTTCCAATTCTTCTGCACCTTTTTCATCGGTTTGCTATAGTCTATGCAAAAATTATTTTTCTGATTCGCCGACAGATTCTTCGTCACCTTTTCCGGAGGTAAAACGGTCTACAAAATCCGGAACCATATCAAGGATCTTGGTGAGACCATCCTGATTTTTCACATTGACCAGCTTTGTTGTTCCATTCTGGATCACAAGCACTGCACAGGGAGTCATCTTTCCTGCCATTCCGCCGCCGCCGTTATCCTTCTTCTCTCCGGAAAAAGCACCGGCACCTACACCGAAAGATACATCCATCAGAGGAAGAATGATCGTATCGCCTACATGGATTGCCTCTCCTACCACTGTTTTCGCAGAAATAAAACTGTCCATTCCCTTGAATAATGAATTTACGGTTTCTTTAAAATTGTTTTCATTTGCCATGGTCATGCCCTCCTGGTTTTCCAACGTTTTATAACGTATTTTATATTTTTATTGAAATAAATACTCACTGCTGCCCGCACAGGAACAAATCCGTAAATCCTGCCTTTTGCCCTGATGTTTCCATACAGATAATTCTCACTGTCAAAGCGGGGATCGATCTGTATACAGTTTTTGTGAAATGGAATTGTCATCCCAAGTACAGCAAGTGCCGCACCTGTCAGCGCCGGATCTTCAAAAGAAAAAGTAACCTGCCCTTCTATCCTTGTAGGAAAAATATGCTTAAGCAAAAATTTTCCATGTTTCCATACAAGTTTTCTGGCAGCTGTCACTCTGGGATGTTCTATAAACGCCTTCCACCAGGACACATTCTTCTTAATCTTCCCGAATGTCCTGCGGATATTTTGCAGTTTTGTACGAATCGACTGAAAAATATTTCGGATCCGGTCATAGATCCCTTTTATAAAAAACTGCCTCTTCTTTAGACTATTCCGATCTGTATCATCTGCATTCAGTTCCTGCTGTCCGGATATCTGACTGTTTCTGATCCTCTCTGTATCAGCAGATGTATCTGAAGCTGAATTTCTGTCTGTTTTCAGATCCTCAGTCTCCATATTCTCTGATTTCGGGTGATCAACCACTGATTTTTTATGCTCTTCTTCCCTGTTTCCGTCTGTGCCGGATACAGATACCTTTTCTGCGCCGGATTTCTCCGGATTTTTCCCGGATTTCTTTGTTACAGCCCTCTTCTCCTGCCGTTTTTTCAACAACTTGTCTACGGGAATTCCAAACAGATGAAAGGATATCTCCATCTGCTGATCTTTCCATTCCGCTCTCAGCGAAATCCCATGAAACAGCCAACTTACGATACCCTCTCCCTCTGTCTGTTTCCAGCCACCTTCTGCCTTGACAGCTGATGCCTTATATCTTACAGGACAGAACAGTACAAGAAGAACTGCCAGTAAAAGAAGGCCCAGCAGAATTCCCAGGATGATCAGTATAAATTTAAGGATCAGCCATAAAATATGTAACATATTCTCACCTGTTTTCTATATATTCAGCTGTTGCGAAGGTTCCCGTTTCCCTGTACATTTCATCGATCAGACTTCGCACCATCTCCAGGGCTTCCTCTTTGCCCTTCGCCATTCCTATGATCTTCGGACAGATTCCATAAAAGCTCTTCTGTATCAGCATTGCTGCAGGAATAATATCCATCAGATTCACAGGATTCTCTGACAGAGTAAGGAGATAAATTCCCAGAACCGGTTTTCCGCTGTTCAGTTTCTTTTTTATCTCCTCAGGATCCTTTACAGATTCCCCTGCAAGAAAATTCTCCTGCCATTTCAGCATCTTACACCCTCTCCCGTTTCTATAACACTTCAGTTACAGTATTTCCATTTTCTCCAAAATTTAAACCGGGCTGCGTTGCAAAAAAACACAGCCCTGTTCTCTCGTTAATAATACTTATGCTGTTTTCCCCAGAGTCCATTGCTTCTCATCTCCAGATATTCCTGATAAGCACGCTCTACGATCTGCTTCTCGTTTGAAAACCTCAGCAGATGATAGATCTCATGAAATTTATAATATCCGGAATCTACAAAAAACTCCTCTCTCTGGGGCTTACTATGATAATTATCCGCAGTCATAAGATACCAGTGTACCTCTTTGAAAACCACGTCCTCCGGAACGGTAAAGTTATATTGGCTCTTTCCGATGTATTTCACAATGGTCGCACGCACTCCAGCCTCTTCCATCACTTCCCGCAATGCTGTCTGTTCATGCGTTTCGCCTGGTTCCACTGTTCCTTTCGGCAATACCCAGCCCTCATAACGGTTCCTGTAAGATTTATACAAAGTAAGAATCTTACCCCGATGAATTACCACACCGCCACAGCTCGTTGCTTCTATCATAATGCAATCCCTCCTGTTTTGCGTGGTATTATAAACTGAGTATAGTATATCTCTTTTTTTCCAAACCCGCAAGCTATAAATATCATTTCATAACATATTACCGATTAATTAGTTACTGTTCACTCCGTTCACATTAACGTAGCCAAAATTCATTCCAGATTGCCTGCAACATGGAATTTATTATTGCTTATCATAATAATACGCATCAAATATCTGCTCTGCGATGGGCACTGCTGCTTCACTTCCGGTACCGCCATTCTCAACAATGATCGCAACTACCAGATCCGGATCATCCACGTTGGAATAACCGATAAACCAGGAATGACTGGAACCATTCTCATCAAATTCCGCTGATCCGGTCTTGCCTGCCACTGTATATCCTCTTCCGTTCAGAGCCGATGCGGTTCCGTTTTCCACAACACCTTTCATAAGCTTTCCAAGGATATTCGCCTCATTTGTTGTCATCAGACGTTTATAGCTCTCCGGCTCTGTTGTCTTCACTGTCTCTCCGTCTGAACTTACAACAGAATCAATGAGATAAGGCTTCATGAGCTCCCCGCCATTGGCGATCGCACTGGTAATCAGCGCCATATGCATAGGTGATACCAACGTATTACCCTGTCCGATGGCAGTCTGCATAACCTCTGCAACAGAAGATTTTCCATTTAATGTAAAAGTACTCTTTTTATAGGAAGAAAGCGGAAGACTCTTATTAAAAAGAAGATCCTCGGCTGTTTTTTTCAGAGAACTGCCTCCGAGCATGGTTCCGATCTCTGCAAATGCACTGTTACAGGAATTGGCAAAAGCACTGTAAAAATCTTCCTGTCCATGAACAGTTCCGCCATAGCACCTGATCGTGTGATCTTCTCTGGTAATACTTCCCTCACAGAGATAGGAAAATCCCTCCAGACTGCCCTTGGTTCTGAAATAGTCCAGGGCAGTTACCACCTTAAATGTAGATCCCGGAGGATAGGCTCCGTTTGTAGCTCTGTTCAACAGACTGCTGTCATTGGAATCATTTACCAGTGTGTCCCAGTTCTGGGAAATAGTATTCGGGTCAAAGTCCGGTCTGCTCATTTCCACCAGAATCTTACCTGTAGAGGGTTCTATGGCAACAACCGCCCCTCTCCTGTCACCAAGTGCATTATAGGCAGTTGACTGAAGATCTGCGTTTAACGTCGTGTTCACAGAATCACCCGTATTTTTCTGATTCTTAAACTCATTTTTCATCTGGTTCAGGAAAAATTCATGAGAAGTCAGAAGTTGGAAGTTCGCCTCTGATTCCAGTCCGCTTTTTCCATTAGTGTCATATCCGACTACATGAGCGAACATATTTGCATAGGGATAAGTACGTTCCTCTGTTCCGTCTTCGTAAACATTGGTCTGGGCAAGCACCTGCCCATCTGCAGATATGATCTTACCTCTTACAACCCTGTCTGAAAAAGTATCCTGCCTTGTATTATAGGGACTATTGATAAAATCATCGCTCTTTGCATAATTAAAGTAGATCAGATATCCGATCATACTGACAAAGATCAGCACAAAAAAGCAGGATACCAGTGTATACTCTCTGTTACGGGGCCTTCTCTTTTCAGAAATCTCCCGGGCTTTGCGCTTCTGGCGCTTCTTCAACTCTCTGCGCCGTTCCTTTTCTTCGATATCTCTCAATTTCTTCGTCCTCATCTTCTCTCAAAATATACAATCCCTGAATGATCGCCAGCATCAGTACTGTACACGCGACAGAACTTCCTCCATAGCTGACCAGAGGAAGAGTTACACCTGTCATAGGGATAAATTTCGTTGCTCCGCCAATTGTCAGAAATACCTGAAATGCATATTCCGTACCAAGTCCAAGTGCGATCAGTTTGTAGAATGGTTTCTTAATTTTAAGCGCAATATTTACGATCATCAAAAAGAAACTCATACATACCAGGATCAGGCAGATTGCAAAAATCCCACCCAGTTCCTCACAGATTGCACTGAATATAAAGTCATTCTTGACAACAGGGATCTTCTCAGGCGAACCCTGACACAATCCCATTCCAAACCATCCGCCGGTTCCAATGGCAAACAGTGACTGGACGATCTGGTATCCTTCATTCTGATATACCGCCATGGGATCCTTCCAGGCTGTCACTCTCTGACGCACATGGCCAAACAGATGATATGCGACAACTGCCCCTGCAGATCCGCCTGCAAGACCAAGTGCCAGATATCCCACATTTCTGGATGCCACATAAATCATCACAAGATATGCCGCAAAGAAGATCACTGCACTTCCAAGGTCTCTGGAAAGTACAAGAATCCCCACATGCAGTCCCGCCACTACCGTAGCCTGGACCACTTTTGAAAAATCAGCACCTTTTCTCAGCAATGCCGCCATAAAGAACACAAATGTAATCTTTATCGCCTCTGAAGGCTGGATTCCCATCAGGGAAAGTTTTGCTCCATAGCTTGTCTTTGCAAGCACAAATACCGCCGCCAGCAAAACGATTCCGATTCCCGCATAAACCCATGTCAGGTCCTTGAGAAATTTCATCTTCCTGATCAGGACAGGTACGATCAATGCCACCACATTTACGCCTGCCACAATCACCAGCTGTCTGGTAGCTGTGGAAACATCCAGCCTGCACAGCATAATAAATCCTACGCTGAGAAGCATGCACATATTGTTGAGCAGTAAAATCGATGCTTTCTTATAAAAAATCCTGTACAAAATCTGGATTCCCGCAAAAAATGCCATCATTTCGATATAAAACAACACGACCTGAAACTTACCTGTCTTCAGGTAGATGACCAGAAACGCAGTGAAATCCATAAAAAAGATAAGCATCAGCTGCTGGCGCAGCGATTCGTTTCTCTCCTCCTCACTCTGCTGTTTCACCAGATAGAAACAGTGAAAAGTATAAATCACCATCAGGGTAAGGATCACATACTTGGATAATTCTACAATTACATTAATCATATGCCTTACTCGGCTCCTCTTTTAAAATGTCCCTTTGTATATTCCCGTTTCGGAGGATTCTTCCCATCACGATAAACAGCTCTGAACTCTTCATATATCTTCACCGCATCCTGAGGCTTCTCAATGGTAAATGCAAGTCTCAGGGAAGAGACACCAAGTCTGTCTATCTGTGATTTCTCTTTCAACAGGCCGTAAGGGATACTGTTGTAAATGATATTATAGCAGGGTATACAGAAATCTGTATTCTCAGTTTTCCATGGGTTACATATACATTTCGCCGTAAATTCTTTATCGTAACGGTCTTTTAAAGTTACCCCTTCTTCCTTATGATTACATCCGTAAAGATTTTTATGCACACACTGGGCCGATATCATAAGAGGCAGATATCCGTAGATCAGCATCTCGCTGTCCCGGTTATCTCTGTGGCGGATTTCCCCTTCGTTCAGCTCAAGCGGTACCGTATTTCTGAGGACTTTCTGATCTTTCCAGAAATCAGCAGCTTCATCATTCCATGTATACATACTGTGATCCAGAACACATTTCTCAGCCAGACCTGCCTTTCGCAGAACTGCAAAAGTCTCCAGATTTCTTACCAGAAATCCTGTCATTCCTCTGTCCATCCACTCTCTGATCCTGGTAAGAAGCTCCCGGGGCATCTCACCTCTCATAATATGCGGAAGAGACAGATACATCTCCATTCCTCTGCTTACACAGTCATCCAGGCAGACCTCCATGGCATCAGCGTTCAGATACATTCCATGTATCCCCTCTCTTTTATATAACGCCAGTGCAGTGGATTTTTCTTCACAGGAAATATAAATCGGAAGATTTTTCTGCTTTGGCGAATCTGCTTTTCTTCCGGCATCCTCTGATAAGCGTTTCTTCCCATTATTTTCTTCTCTCTTATATGGTTTGAGCAATTCATTTTCCAGCGATTCCAGTGCCTCTCTTCTCGCCTCATTCAGCATTTTCATCGGGATAAAAATATTCTCATCCATCTGGATTTCCAGATTTTCCCACTCATATTCTGTATTTCCAAGCTTCTCCATCTGTGAACGGATGCGCTCTTCTGTCAGCGGCTGGTTCTGCGCATACTGTACCTCACCCACAGACGCAAATCCATGGATTCCCCTGCATGACACATCCAGTATAGCAGGACTTCCTGGAAAAAGAATGAATGTTCCCTGAATTTTTTCTTTCTTTTTTCTTAATACAGGACTGACATCTCCTGTTTTCTTCTCATTACTGAATGCCATCATGGACGGACCATTCTGCATCTGATAATAACCGGTACAGGAACCTCCCCTGTTAAACAGATCCAGCAGATATCTCTTATCCTCCTCTGCTACCCTGTAATTCTCAGCTCCCTTCTCAAAAAGAAGATCCAGGTACTTCCGATATACAGAAGTTACCCCTGCTGTATATCCCGGCTGCTTCATCCTGCCCTCTATCTTAAGAGAAGTAACACCAACCTCCAGAATCTGCGGAAGAATCTCTATCGTAGAAATATCTTTCAGACTCAGAGGACATAGTTCTTGCGCTTTCCTTTTCTCTGACCGTCTGCCATTTTCCCCGCAACAAAGCGCCGTCTGGTAAGGCAGACGGCAAGGCTGTGCACACCTTCCTCTGTTACCGCTTCTTCCACCCAGGATACTGCTCATCAGGCACTGTCCCGAATAACTGTAACATAAAGCTCCATGGACAAAAGATTCAATCTCGATAGGACTTGTCTCATGCATCCTCCGGATTTCCTCAAGGGAAAGCTCTCTGGCAGTTACCACTCTGGAAGCACCCTGTTCTTCCAGAAACTTCATCCCCTCCGGACCTGTCACAGTCATCTGCGTGCTGGCATGAAGATGCATACCCGGAAACATCTCCCTGATCATCTTAAACACACCCATATCCTGAACGATCACCGCATCCAGACCTTCCTTATAATATGGAAGCAGATAATCATACAACTGTTCAGACAGTTCCCTGTTCTTCAACAGCGTATTCACTGTCAGATAAAGTTTCCTGCCATGGATATGAGCAGTATCAATGGCACGCAAAAGCTCTTCCTCTCCGAAATTCTTCGCATAAGCCCGCGCGCCAAAGGCTACTCCCCCTACATAAACCGCATCTGCACCTGCACCGATCGCTGCCTCAAATCCCTCATAGGAACCGGCAGGTGCCAGAAGTTCAATCTCTTCTCTTTTCAATTCTATACCTCACGTTTTCTATAACAGTCATCTTAAATGCATTATTTATGAGCATTGCTATAATATTCAAATCGAATACATATGAAACAAATCATAAAGGGGAAATCACCGAAGTAATCCCCCCTCTATTATTTCAGCAGCTCATCAATCTGCTTTTCCAGTTCCTTATTCTTTCCCTCCAGAAGGCTCTTCTGTTCCAGGGCTTCCTGTTCATGCTTCTGCGCTTCCTCAATCTGCATACGAAGCGAGATCAGCTCATGCTTCAGATCATACATCTCCTGATCCTTCTGCTGTAAATCCTGTTCAAAAACCTCCGCCTGTTTCTTTGCCTTAAAATAGTCATCTGTAATATTCAGGCTGATAAGTGTATGCTTGGTCTCCATGGGCTGTCTGCTGTAACCCGGCATAGCACTTAACTCATCCATCTTTTTATTTATATAGGATGCTACTTTCTGAAAATATTCTTCCGATTCATAGCCTCCCAGCGTAATAATCTTACCACCTATGATTACCTTTGCTGTATTTTTGACCGCCATCCGTACGAGCCTCCTGTATCTTCCTTCAATCTGCCCGGAACCCCGGACATTTACTTCATTATACTCGAAAGCAGTCGAAATGTATAGGAATTTTTAAAAAACTTTTACTTTTTTATATTTTTACACCCTTAACTTCAGTTTTTCTCCGGCATCTGATAGCCCAGATGCTCATACGCAAGCGCCGATGCCATACGTCCTCTCGGCGTACGGTTCAGGAATCCATTCTGCAGCAGATAAGGCTCATACACATCCTCCAGCGTACCGGAATCCTCCCCTATCGCCGCAGCCAGAGTCTCCAGTCCCACAGGACCACCCTGAAAATTCACGATCATAGTCTGAAGAATCCTTCTGTCAATCTTATCCAGACCATACTGATCCACTTCCAGAAGATTCAGCGCAAAACACGCCACATCATAAGTAATCCGTCCATCATACTTCACCTGCGCAAAATCACGAACCCTCTTCAGCAGACGGTTGGCAAGCCTCGGAGTTCCCCTGGATCTCTTGGCAATCTCAGCCGCACCCTTCTCATCAATCTCCACTCCAAGAACCTGAGCAGAACGGATAATGATCGTCTTAAGCTCCTCATGAGTATAAAACTCCAGATGATGCATCACACCAAAACGGTCACGAAGAGGTGCAGACAGAAGTCCTGCCCTGGTAGTCGCCCCCACCAGCGTAAACTTCGGCAGATCCAGACGTATAGACCTGGCAGAAGCCCCCTTCCCGATCATAATATCAATAGCATAATCCTCCATAGCAGGATAAAGGACCTCCTCCACCTGCCTGTTCAGGCGGTGGATCTCATCCACAAACAGAATATCTCCCTCCTGCAGATTATTAAGGATTGCAGCCATCTCCCCCGGCTTCTCAATAGCCGGCCCGGAAGTCACCTTCATATGAACCCCCATCTCATTGGCAATAATCCCCGAAAGAGTAGTCTTACCAAGCCCTGGAGGACCATAAAACAAAACATGATCCAATGCATCATGCCTCTGCTTCGCAGCCTCTATATAAACCTTCAAAGTACTCTTGGTCTTCTCCTGACCAATATAATCATCCAACGTCTGCGGCCGGAGATTCCCCTCCAGAGAAAAATCCTCCTCCGTCACATCCGTAGTTATAATACGTTTCTCCATCTGTTACCCATCCTAACCTATAACAATTCTATAACAATACAGGCAATCCAATCTACCAGAGCGTGAAATCCTGCTTCAGTTAAAAATTCTTCAGCGCAGCCTTCAAAAGACCTTCCACATCATCCGGTGACACATCCGTAACCTTACGCACCGCACGAAGCGCATCCGCACTGCTGTATCCCAGCGCAACCAGAGCCTCAACAGCTTCCTGCCTGCCATCCGAAACCTCACCGGCTCCCACTGCTGCCCTCTCCTGCTCATGAACCAGCTTCAATTCAAACGCATCCTCCAGCTTCATCTTATCCTTCAGTTCAAGGATCAGCTTCTGAGCAGTCTTCTTCCCGATACCCGGAGCCTTCGACAACGTCTTCACATCATCCGAAAGAATTGCAAACCTCAATTCATCCGCCGTAATCCCCGCCAGAACCCCCAGCGCAGCCTTCGGCCCCACACCATTCACGCCAAGAAGCAGCTTAAACATCTGCAGATCATCCTTAGTCCTGAACCCATACAACTTCATGGCATCCTCTCTCACACTGAAATAAGTATGGACCTTCACATCCTCCCCCATACGAATCTCAGACAAATCTGCCCCCGTCATATATATCTCATAACCAATCCCCCCGGCCTCAACAACCACCGAGCTCTCAGTCATATCCACAGCCATTCCATGAACAAACGCAATCATGATACATCCTCCGTCCCAAATTCATCACTTCCGATTCATCATACCACATCCCACCCCATAACGCAAACATATATTCGCGTATATTGTTCGCGCGCCTTACGAAACAGTTACTGTTCACTCCGTTCACAGTAACTTAGCCAAAATTCATTCCAGATTGCCTGCGGCAATGGAATTTTGGCTTGTATGTCTCGGGATTTTGGCATATTCATGCCAAAACACCTCGCGGGATAGTGGTGTGTGAACAGTAACGCGAAACAACCAGTAAACAGCGCGGGGCATTACTTCGGTTTGGGTGAATTTTGCAGGAAGCGTAGTAACTCTTAGTTCCGGGAAATCTGCGTTATTCGAAAAATGCTCACTGTCTGAGCCGCTTCGCGGCGAGTTTGAGCATTTTTCGAATGCTTTTAGCAGATTTTCCGAAACTTAGAGTTCCTAGCTTCCGAAACTGAACCCAAACCGAAATAATGCCCCGCGCGTCCCTTAATCGAAAAAAAAGAACCGCCATGCCTTCACACAGCAGTTCTTCCTCCCATTACTGAATAATATGTCTCGGACAAACCTCTTTACAAGCCCCACAATTCGTACACTTACTATAATCAATATGCGCACAGAAATTATCAACCGTAATCGCCCCATTCGGGCAAGTCTTCTCACACTTCTTACATCCGATACAGCCAACCTCACACGCAGAAGTAACAGCCTTACCTTTCGCATGAGAACTACACTGCACAAACGTAGTCTGCTCATAGGGCACAAGCTCGATCAGATGCTTCGGACACTTGGCAACACACTTACCGCAGGCCTTACAAGCCTCCTTATCAACAACCGCCACACCGTTCACAACATCAATCGCCCCAAACGGACAGGCCTTCACGCAGCTTCCAAAACCAAGGCATCCATAAGTACAGGACTTCGCACCACCACCGGGAATGAAAGCCATCATCTCACAGTCTTCCACACCTGTATACTCATAATTATCCTTCGTCTTCTCACAGGTACCCGCACACTTCACATACGCCACCTGACGGGCAGTCTCCACAACTTCCTGTCCCATGATCGCTGCGATCACTTTCCCGACTGGCTCACCGCCTACCGGACATCCGTTTACAGGTGCCTCACCTTTGGCGATTGCTGCTGCCAGGCCATCACAGCCGGGATAACCACAGCCACCGCAGTTATTACCGGGAAGCGCCTCACGAACAGCAACTTCCTTCTCATCCACTTCCACAGCAAACTTCTTACCGGCAACACCAAGGAAAACACCGATAAAAAGACCTACTGCCGCAACCAGTACAGTTGCCGCGATAATTGCTCCTATATTCATACCAGTCCCCTCCTTAAATCAGTCCTGAAAATCCGAAGAAGGCAATTGCCATCAGTCCGGCTGTCAGCAGAACTGTAGGGAATCCCTGGAAGGATTTTGGAATGTCATTGTATGCGATTTTCTCACGGATACCAGCCATCAGCACGATGGAAATAGTAAATCCCACTGCTGTTGCAAATCCGTTCACTGTTCCCTGAAGAACATTATACTCTTTCTGCACGTTTGTAAGGGCAACACCAAGAACCGCACAGTTTGTTGTGATCAGCGGAAGATACACACCAAGTGCCTGATACAGGGAAGGCATTGTCTTCTTAAGGAACATCTCTACAAACTGTACCAGCGCCGCGATCAGCAGGATGAATACGATAGTCTGCAGATAAGTCAGGTTCGTAGGAACCAGGATAGCATTGTAAATAATACCTGTCACAAAAGATGACAGTGTAATAACGAAAATGATCGCACCGCCCATGCCGGCTGCTGTCTCAACACTCTTGGAAACACCAAGGAAAGGACAGAGGCCAAGGAACTGGCTGAGGACTACGTTATTTACAATCGCTGAGCTTACAAGTATGATCAAAAGTTCTTTCATAATCCATTACCCCCTTTTTCCCTTACACATGGTATTGCCACAGGCTGCACAGCTTCCGCCGCAATCAGGATTACTTGGATCAATGCCACGTTTGGCTGCACCGATTTTGAATTTGTTCTGTAATGCAGAAAGCGCTGCCAGAACAAAGAATGCTCCGGGTGCCAGGATAAAGATTGTGATCGGTTCATAACCAGCCTTACCTGCTGTAGCATCTGCCAGAGGAAGGATCTGATGTCCGAACAGAGAACCTGCGCCGATCAGCTCACGTACTGCACCGATACAGGTGATACTTAAGGTAAATCCAAGACCCATACCAATACCATCAAACAGAGAGGCAATCGGTTTATTCTTGGATGCATATGCTTCTGCACGTCCAAGGATGATACAGTTAACTACGATCAGAGGAATATAGATTCCAAGGGAGTCATACAGGCTTGGGATAAATCCCTGTAAAAGAAGCTGTACAACTGTTACAAAGGAAGCAACAACTACGATAAATGCAGGCATACGCACTCTGTCCGGAATAAAGTTTCTCAGAAGAGAGATCATTAAGTTGGATGCTGCAAGGATCACTGTTGTAGTAAGTCCCATTCCGATACCATTGGTTGCAGATGTGGTGATAGCCAGTGTAGGACACATACCAAGCATCAGTACAAAGGTAGGATTTTCTTTGATGATTCCGTTATATAAACGTTCAGCAGGTGTGTTTGGTTTCATCACTGATTTCCCCCTTTCTCATACTGGAATGCACATAATCCGGCATTAACACCGTTTGTCATGGCATTCGTTGTAATAGTGGCACCACTTAACGCATCGATCTGATCATCCGCTGTGGCACCGGTCTTTGTATATTCAAATTTATCTACGTTCTTATCTTTGAACTGATCCTTAAATGCATCTGTGTTTGCTCTCATACCAAGACCTGCGGTCTCACCGATGGAAAGAATGGAAATTCCATTTAAGGTACCGTCATCCTGGATACCCATTGCAAACTGGATATCTCCGCCGTAACCCTCGGAAGTGGTTACTGTAAATGCATATCCCAGTTCATTGCCTGAAGCATCCTTGGCAAGCATAGTCTCATCTATGGACTGTGCCGCATATCCGTTCTCATCCAGATAAGACTGCATGGCATCCGCATCCACATCCACTGTCTCAAAGCTGTCCGCATCTGCAAATACTGCCTTATAAGCATCCTGTTTCGCCTGAGCTTCCTGCTTTGCAATAGGATCTGCCGTAATATCCTGGACTACACCAAGGGCAAGTCCTGCCACCAGTGTGATCACTGTAATGGCTATGGTATCTTTGATAATTCTGTTACTCATGCCTTTTTGCCCCCTTTCCCAAATGCCGGGTGACGAGTCACACGTTCAATCATCGGAACTAACAGGTTGCAGAAAATGATCGCATAGGATACGCCCTCTGCGGAACCGCCAAAGAGACGGAAGACCGCAGTCAGTACACCAAGACAGACACCGTATACATACTGTCCTCTTGGTGTGATCGGTGTTGTGACATAGTCTGTAGCCATAAACCATGCACCAAGCATAAGACCACCGCCGAAGATGTGGCTGAACAGATAGTTCACGTCAAATCCCTTGCCTGTTCCAAGCATGTAAAGGATTACAAATACTGCGAAACTTCCAATATAGGTAAGCGGAATCTTCAGATCGATCACCTTGAAAACCAGAAGGATTGCTGCTCCGATCAGGATCGCAAGGGCAGAAGTCTCACCGATAGTTCCCTGGATATCACCGATAAACATATGTAATACAGATACAGAACTGTCTGTAAATCCATTCTGTTTCAGAGCTGCCAGAGGAGTTGCACCGGATACAGTATCTACCACACCTCTGAAGCTGTCGCTTACTGCGAAATCTGTCATCTTTCCTGCGAAAGAGATCATCAGGAAACATCTTCCTGCAAGTGCCGGGTTCATGAAGTTCTGTCCCAGACCACCGAAGAGCTGTTTTACAACGATAATCGCAAATGCACTGCCAAGTACAGGCATCCAGAGCGGAATTGATGCAGGCATATTTAATGCAAGTAATAAACCTGTAACAACTGCACTGAAGTCTGTAATTGTGTTCTTCTTATGCATCAGCTTGTCATAAATCCACTCAAAGAATACACTGGAAGCGACGGTGATCACTACTACCAGTAAGGCACGAAGGCCAAAATTATAAATTCCAAACAGTGTGGCCGGCAGAAGCGCCAGTGCCACAAGCTGCATGATTTTGCTTGTTGTCATCTTATCCCGGACATGGGGATTGGATGATACATGTAACATCTGATCCATTACGATGTCCCCCTTTTACTTTTTCTTACGGCTTGCCAGAACCATCTTACGCATAGATTTGATCATCTGGGTCAGCGGACGCTTGGCAGGGCAGATATAACTGCAGCAGCCACATTCGCAGCACTCCATACCATCAAATTTCTGGAAGCTCTTCATGTCACCATGCTCTGCAAAGGTTGCAAGTCTTGCAGGAATGACATGGCCGGGACAGACTCCTACACATCTGCCGCAGTTAATGCATGCAGTCTGTTCGGCATCTGCCACATCATCCTTCTCCAGGCAGAGACATGCGGAGCTTGTCTTAATACATGGTACATGAGTGTCATACATGGCAAATCCCA
Source organism: Blautia wexlerae DSM 19850 (assembly GCF_025148125.1). Classification (NCBI taxonomy): domain Bacteria; kingdom Bacillati; phylum Bacillota; class Clostridia; order Lachnospirales; family Lachnospiraceae; genus Blautia; species Blautia wexlerae. The sequence goes on along the minus strand of NZ_CP102267.1, from coordinate 1,929,883 downwards.
TCATAGGACCACCTGAAATTACTTTGGATACATTGTCTGTCAGTCCGCCAGCAGCTTCTATAAGCTCTGCCATATCTGTTCCGGAAAGGACATCAAAGTTCTGCGGATTCTTAATCCCCTGTCCTGTTACTGTCACGATACGGTCCATAACAGGTTTTCCAAGGATAACGGCTTCATAAACAGCAATTACGGTATCTACGTTGTCAACTACGCATCCTGCATCTGCCGGAAGCATGGCAGAGTTGATCTCTCTGTCTGTGACAGCTTTGATCAGGAAACGCTCACCACCCTGTGGGTACTTGGTCATCAGCTCTGCTACTTCAATACGTGGAATATCTTTTACCATTTCTTTCAGTTTCGCAATACAGTCAGGCTTGTTATCCTCAATACAGATATATCCCTTCGCATTGTCAAAGAGCTTCAGCATAACTCTTAAGCCCTCGATCAGCTTCTCAGAGTCATCCAGCATTCTTCTGTAGTCACTGGTAAGATAGGGTTCACACTCGGCACCGTTTACAAGGATATGATCGATCTTCTCCGGTTCCTTTGGCGCAAGCTTTACCTGTGTGGGGAATCCGGCGCCGCCCATTCCCACTACTCCGCCTTCTTTAATTCTCGCCAAAATCTCCTCTTTCGAAAGATCTTCCAGACGTGCAGGAGTAAATTCCACACTTTCATACTGCTGGTCATTCTCAATGATAATGGAATTGACCATAGAACCTGTTGCTGTCAGGCGCGGTTCGATTCCTTTTACCGTACCGGAAACAGACGAATGGATCGGTGATGAGACAAACCCCGCAGCATCTGCGATCTTCTGTCCTGCGAGCACATGGTCTCCCTTCTGAACTATCGCTGCAGCCGGAGCACCGATATGCTGGGAAAGAGGATATACCATATCTCCCTTTGGCAGATATTTCACTACCGGACTGTTCTTGGATAATTCTTTTCCGTCATAAGGATGAACACCACCCTTAAAGGTTAAAATTCCCATTTCGTTCCCTCCTTTTATATTAAGCACCACCAAAGTGCTCTATTTTTGATAAAATCCATATACTTTTTTGTACATTTTTATCAACCTGTTTATAATATAAACCATTTTTTCAAAAAAAGCACTACCCAAATTTCATTTTCTTGTGTATAATTAAAAACAATTTCAGAAAGGAAAAATTATTAACATGATTGTTAAAAAAATGCCCATTTTACAAGGGTTTCCAGACTTTGAGACTGTTAAATTTTTCACTGGAAAATTCTTCCAAAAATACAATTTTACACCTGTTTTTTACGACATTGAAACCACCGGATTATCAAGAAATTCCACGTATTTATACCTGATCGGAGCTGTTGGAATTGAAGATGAAACTTGGAATTTTTATCAATGGATGGCCGAAAATGCCAGTGAAGAAGAGACAATTCTGAGAATTTTTTCACAATTTCTTCAGCAATATAATTTGATGATTTCTTACAACGGAGAACGATTTGACCAGCCCTATCTGGAAGCACGATATGAAAAATATGGAATTCCCTCTCCGTTTACAGGAAAACAGTCGCTGGATCTCTACCTGACATTAAAACCGTTAAAGTCACTTTTAAAACTGTCTGCCATGAAGCAGCCCTGCATGGAAGAATTTCTGGGGATCAAAGACAGGATTTATGATAATGGTAAGGAATGCATTAAACTTTACAAAGATTTTCTGAAAAAAAGAGATGCCTTTACAGCTGATGAAATCCTTGGACATAACCTGGAGGATGTGCTAGGACTTGGAAGAATCTTTGATATGCTGGGATATCTTTGCATCTATGATGGAGATTATGAAGTTACATACAGTGAATTTGACGGAGACAACCTGATTCTGAAACTGAAGCTCCCCTGCACACTGCCACAGGAATTTTCCAATGGAAACACCGACTTCTATCTGACAGGAAAAGACGAAGAAATCAATTTAATTATCAAAACAACTGACGGGAAACTGAAACAATACTATGCAGATTATAAGGATTACTATTATCTCCCGGAGGAGGATACGGTTATCCCGAAATCTCTCGGATCCGGAATTGACAGAAAGCACCGGAAAGCAGCAACCAGAAATACCTGTTACACCTGGTTTACCTGCTCCGATGCCTTCCTCAGTTCTCCCGTACAGCAGAAGCAATATCTGACATATACGCTTTCCTGTCTGATTGGAACTCTAGAGCGCGTCTGAAAAAGGCTTTCTGCAAGATGTGCGTCACAATTTGTGGGATATTTTGCCCGGATGAGGGCGCCGTAGCGGGCTACGGCAACTGAATTCGGGTGAAATATCCCGCAAAGTGGGGCGTGCAGATTGCGGGAATGATTTTTCAGACACGCTCTAGAACGTGTCTGAAAAATCATCTGTGATCATACATAAATATCGTCAAAAGCAATTTCCAATGGATTGTGAAGAGAAAAAGCCCTCTCACTGCTGACCGAGAAAATATAACCGTCAAATTCCATTGTCTCAAAAAAGCATGGCCTTTCTGAGGATTTTCCGAGGACAAACCCCTCTTCTGTGGGAACCACTTCAAAAGAATCCAAAGGGAGGCTCATTCCTCTGCCTGTCATTTTCATATAACTTTCTTTTAATGTCCAGAGCGTAAAAAACGCCTTATCTTTGTTCTTCGCAGCCTTGATGTAAGCAAGCTCTGAATGGTAGAAATAATGTTCTGCCACCTCAAGAGGCGCATTGGCATTTTTCTCAATATCGCACCCGACTTCGCAGTCTGACAGCACACCCACAACATAGTCCCCCGCATGAGATACATTAAAAAAAAGGCCATCCACAACCGGCTTTTCATTGTCAGAATATCTCAGGCAGCTTTCCGTAAGCCCGTTTTCATCGAGGATTTTTCTGATGATGATCCCTGCACCCAGACTTCTTTTGCGGTCATCAGGCATACGATACCTGATGACCTTTTCTCTTCTTCTGATCCCAACCAGATCCAGAAGCCTTTCATTCTTAAGCGGATCCTCAAAATGATTAATATTGATCCTGTATAATTTCTGCATCTGATCAACAGTTACTTCTTCTGAATATCGATCTTGCTGTCAAACCCTGTAAGGCTGAATACATCGTAAACCTCATCAGAAACATTGATGATCTTAAATCCATCCTTTTGAGCCATTTTTTTGTAGGCCACGATCACCTGACGTAAACCTGCAGATGAAATATACTCCAGATTTGTAAAATCAAATACCAGACTTGTGATGCTGTCTTCAAGTCCGGACAGAGCCTCCCCTAACTGGGGAGCTGTCTGTGTATCAAGCCATCCGCTGATTTCCATAGTTGCTTTGTTACCTTCTGTTTTTGTGATAATTTCCATTGTAATTTTCCCTCCTGAATCAATCAAAAAATGTAAGTCTGTCAAGTGCTGCAATTGCATTTTCCAGATATCTGTCATCTGTAACCGGCCATTTATAATCCAGCCTGTACAGAACCTGTGCTGTAAAACGATTGCTGTAATCAATGGTATAGATTTCATTTTCATTATGTGAGGTATAGGCGATCAGTCCGGAAACCGCATCAGAATCCTGACCGGTCTTTGCAAATTCCTTCACTGCTGCCTCAAACTCCTCATCTCTTACAATATCAATCCTGAATCCATAGCTGCGCATTGCGTAGATCAGGTCTGCCATATAAATATGATGGCTGTTACATGCATGGAATACAGTAAATCTCCGGTCGGTCTGAGCCAGTCTCAGAACTGCCAGCGCAGTAGAATCAATCGGTGAGAATTCTGCCACCTCATGCATACCGCCCATAGGGAATTTACCTACAGCCGCATAACCTCTCAGGCTGCGAAGGAATCCATTGGTAATGAAATTAATCTGGAACTCGCCGTCAGAGTTTCGGCTCATCAGATTACCTACCCGGACTACCTTGCCGTCCAGTCCCTCGGAAACTGCTTCCAGAACCGCCCTCTCTGCCAGGAATTTGGTGCGGATATATTCGTTGGTAATATTCTGTCCGATGTACAGATCATTCTCACAGAAAACTCTGGACATTGGCGGAACACCGTCAGAACCTTCTCCCGCAACGGAAACCGTAGAAATCTGGATCAGTCTGCGGCCGTTATTCTTACAGAAATCGATCAGATTTTCCACACCCTGCACATTAATTCTTTCCAGTACATCATCAGCCGCAAAATGCTTTACGCAGGCAGCGCAGTTAATGATGGTGCTGAATTTATATTCTGAAAATCCTGTTACCTGTTCCTTTGAGGTAATATCCCCATCCACACAGATAATACGGCTTTCAAACAGCTCTTTGTATGGATCATCAAAATAGTACATCAGCATGTTCATCATTCGCTTTTCAGGCGATTCATATTTGCCCTTACGTACAAGACAGTAAACCTTACCGTCATAATTGTCAAGGAATGCTTTAAGGACATGGATCCCCAAGAAACCTGTGGCACCTGTGACCATAATATCTCCCAGCTTTTCCTTTGTGATCCGGTCTGCATTTTCTTCTGTATTTGCGCTGATCACATTCTGGATCCTGTTATAGTTATAATCCGAAAATTCATTCTTGCTCTGTGCAGCCTCTGTAACTCCGTCATCATCAACCAGAGCTGCAAGTTCCCGTACAGTAGGATATTTGAAAATATCCGCATATACCAGTGAAATATTCTTTGACAGACACATAACAGCAACCTTGGATGCAGTAAGGGAAGATCCGCCCAGCTCAAAGAAGTTGTCCTCAATCCCTACTCTTTCAATTCCCAGTGCTTTCTCAAAAATCTCACAGAGTGCTCTCTGAGCTGCAGTAACCGGCTCTACATAGCTGGCAGTGTTCGTGGTTACCTCCGGCATTGGCAGTGCTTTTTTATCAATCTTACCGCCCGGTGTCACAGGCATTTCCTCAATGCTGACAAAGAAAGACGGCATCATATAATCCGGGATCAGCGGCTCCAGGAAGGTCTTCAGTTCATCCTCCGGGATGGCTTCTCCTGTATAATAAGCTGTGATATATTTATTTCCACCCTTTTCAATTACTGTAACGGCTGCATTTTTCACCAGCTCATGTTTCAGAAGGGCACCTTCGATCTCACCAAGCTCCACACGATATCCTCTGATCTTCACCTGTGAATCGATCCGGCCTATGTACTCAATATTTCCGTCACCTTTCATGCGGACCATATCACCGGTCCTGTAAAGACGGCTTTCATGCTCACATACAGCAAATGGATTTTCTACAAACACAGATGCTGTTTTTTCCGGAAGATTATGATATCCTCTGGCAATCTGCCTTCCTGCGTGACAAAGTTCGCCGGACGCACCCACCGGAAGCCGGTTCAGATTCTCATCCACAATGTAGCTGCGCACATTCCGCTGTGATTTTCCGATCGGGATGTTGTCATACTGTCTGTCTACCAAAAACTCTGTGGAAGAAACCGTATTCTCTGTAGGACCGTAGCCATTGATCATCTGATAGGTACGGTTACGGTAATGCTTGAATTTCTCGCCGCCAAGTGTAACAAATTTAAGAGCAGGTGCATCCTCCAGAAGTTCTGTAACCAGTTCTCCCATCTGGGTAGGGAAGGTTACGGTGGTGATCTCTTTTTCCTTTATATATCTGCTTATGGCAATGGCGTCCTTACGGATACTCTCCGGTAAAATATACAGGACTGCTCCTGCGGTAAGAGGTGCAAACAGATCGATCACTGATGCATCGAAACAGAAGCTCGCAAACTCTGCCACAATGTCATCCGGTGAAGTATTTCTGCTCAGTGTGATATATTCGATCAGGTTCAACAGATTTCTGTGCTCGATCATAACACCCTTTGGCTTTCCTGTGGAGCCTGAGGTATAGATCATATAGGCAAGGTTCTCCGGTTTCGGAGAAATAAGCTCTGCAGAAAGTTCAAAATCCTCAGCCTCATCTGACACACTGTCCAGACTGATCACATTTCCGTCATAAAATTCCACAAGATTCTGATACTGATCGATCACAAGGAGATTTCTTGCTCCTGAATCCTTCAGCATATATTCAATTCTGCTCTGTGGATACTCCGGATCCAGAGGAACATAAGCTCCGCCGGCCTTCATAACACCCACATAGGCTACTGTATATTCCTTTGTCCTGCCGCACAGGATACCTGCTGCCTGTTCCGGTCCAAATCCGTTTTCCGTAAGCTTCTGAGCAATATAATCAGACATTCTGTCCAACTCTCTGTAAGTAAAATCTCCGGAGTCATCCCGCACTGCCGGTCTGTCCGGATATCTGGCAGCCATCTCCTTAAACAAATCTATGAAGGTCTTTCCTGCATGTTCCGGAATATCCTCCATCTGAGTTTCTTCCTCAAACATCAGCCGGATATCAGCCGGATCGCATTCCCTTAAGATTCCCTCTGCAGTGGTTTCCAGATTGTCAGCCAGATACCGGATAGTTTCCTCATGGTACATATCCCCTCTGTACTCAATCTCAAAGACAAATCTGTTCTTTTCAATGGAAATGCTGACAGAAACCGGTGCCTTTGCCATGTTCAGGCTGACAGGCTCCTCCTGTGCATATTCCCCGCCAATGGTGTCAAAAGCAAAATTGTCGCCCTGGTAAATAACCATGGCATCTGCCTTAATATCAAACTCATGGCTGATCTGTGAGAAAGGATAAATATCGTTGTTCATGGAATCGATCAGCTGTTTCTGTACACCGCTTAAGCAATCTTTGGCTGTTCCTGAGAAATCGCAGAAAACAGGGAGTGTTTTTACCAGCATACCCACTGTTTCCGAAAGTCTGGAATCGTTTCTTCCATGGTAAATAGTGGTAAATACAGCATCCTTTTTGAAATTATATTTTCCAAGTGTGATACCAAAAGCGGAAATGAAGAATACATTCTCCGTAATTCCATGCTTTTTACAGAATTCCTTCACATCCTGCACAGAAATGGATCTGGTCTCTCTGTGGTAAAGTTCTGCTGTTGGAGCCGCACCGTTTTTGTCCGGATAGAAGCTGATGCTTCCACCTGCATGTTCAAATACTGACTTATAATAATTCTCTGCATTTTTATAGATATCACCTGCCAGGGCATCTCTGTTATCCAGTGCCAGATCATAGGAAGTATAACCTTCCGGTTCCAGCTTCTCACCGCTGTAAGCTCTGTTAATATCATTAATTATAATAGCCAGAGATGTACCATCGGCAACAATGTGGTGAAGGTCCAGGAACAGATAATTGCCATCACAGGTTCTGTAGATTTCAAACCGGAAAAGCTGTTCATTAAACAACATATATGGACGTACCAGAGTGTCTCTGTTCATTCCGTTTAAAATCGGTGTTTTATAACTGAGCCCATCGTTTCGTTTCTGAAGTACATTTCCGTTGTCATCCATAAACAGACGGGTTTTCAGATAAGGATGCGCCTCAACAGTACTGTCAATGGCTTCTGCCAGTCTGTCCAGATCCACCTTGTTATCAAGCTTTAACAGATACGGGATATTGTAAATGGTAGAACCCATATTTGCAGTACACTCAATGAAAATCCCCTCCTGAGTGTTGGTAAGAGGATAACTTTCCTGTACTTCTCTTTTGCTTTCTTTTCCCGCAGTTTTTACAAATTCCTCCATCATTCGGATAGTGGGATGATTCTTAATATCTGAAGTTTTGATCACAATGTCAAAGGCTTTGGAGATCAGGATATTCAGCTTAATGGCAGTGATGGATGTCAGACCTGCCTCATAAATATCTGTGGTAATCCCAAAATCCGTATACCCCAGAACCTCTGCGATACAGTCAAATAATATCTGCTGAACCTCATTCTCAGGCTTAATGATCTCCGCTGCTTTTTTCTCAGGCAGAGGAAGAGCCTTTTTATTTACCTTCTGGTTCTGGTTCAGAGGAATTTTGTCAATCTGCATGGTAACTGCAGGTACCATATAGGCAGGCTTTGTCTCTTTAATAAAATCATTCAGGGCATTGATATCAACAGTGCTGTCCGATACCACATAGGCAGCAATATATTTTCCACCATTTGGATCATCAAAGGCAACTACAGTGGCATCCCTGATGCCCTCATATCTGCGGATCACTTCCTCAACCTCAGAAAGCTCAATCCTGAAACCTCTGATCTTAACCTGGGAATCCTTTCTGCCAATGATCTGGATATTTCCATCCGGAAGAAATCTTGCCACATCACCTGAATGATACATCACTTCGTATCCCGGTGTATCATCATAAAGATTCTTTGTATAGACCTCGGCAGTTTTTTCCGGCTTGTTAAGATATCCTCTGGAAACCTGCCAGCCGGTGATCATCAGCTCTCCGCATGCACCGGGAGGAAGCATATGCCCCAGCTTGTCTGTAATATAAAGCTTCACATTGTCAAGTGCTTTTCCGATCGGGACATTTGGATAATATTTGTCCACTTCAAATACAGTCGTAAAAATAGTCGCCTCTGTAGGTCCATAAGCATTGATAAACTTATAATCTTTTGGCGGCTCACATGGAACCAGTTTCTCTCCTCCTACAGAAAGATATCTCAGGCTCTTACAATCCATCTCCAGCGCAAACTGCCTTCCCACCTGAGTAGTCATAAAGGAATGCGTGATGCCATTTTCCTCAAAATAGCGCTGCAGTCCAATGAAATCCAGACGGATCTCCTCCGGAATAATGTGAAGCTGTGCACCGTTTGTGATGGCACCGTAAATATCCATCATGCAGGCATCAAAACCAAAGGAAGCATATGCAGCTACCCTGGAATCCGAATCTATGCCATAATACCTCTTGAACCAGTGACAGAAAGCAGTAATATTTCCATATTCCAGCATACAGCCCTTTGGCACACCTGTGGAACCGGAAGTATACAAAAGGATAAACAGATCATGCAGCTGCGGCTTCTTAAGCACAACATCCCTATCCTCCAGCTGCCAGATCTGATCTGTAAACAGCACCGGTCCTTTATATCCGTCTACCAGAGGAAGAAGCTCTCTGTCAGCAATGAGAAGCTTTGCAGAGGAATCCTCCATCATGTACATCAGGCGGTCCCTGGGATAGGTTGGATCCAGAGGCTGGTAAGCTGCACCTGCCTTTATCACGCCCATCGGCGCGATCGCCATATATTCACAGCGAGGGATCAGAATGGAAACAACATCCTCACTGCCGATTCCCTGGGATGCGATATATTTTCCAAGTCTGTCGCTGATCTCATCCAGTTCTCTGTAAGTATATTTTTTATCCTTAAATACCACAGCCGTATGGTCAGGAATGGTCTGTACCAGCTCCTCAAACATATCAGCGATGGTCTTACTTCTGTCATATTCGCAGGCAGTATTATTAAATTCCGCAATTGTGTCCGCTCCATTTTGGGAAAGAACAGAAACTTCCGAAATATATTTTGCTTTCAGCAGGGAATCCATAGCTGCCTCATAGGATTCCAGCATTCCACGTACAAAGGCTTCACTGTACATGTCACTGCGGTATTCTGCAGTAAGCACATATTTATGATCATATTCTCTTACCTGGATCAACAGAGGCATCTTTGACATATCCGGAGAAAGGTCATGACCCCTGGCAACGGTATCACCGATTGGGAAATCATCCCCAAGCTCTGCCTGATATGCAAATACCAGATCAGAATTAATCCCGTACTTTGCACAAATATCAGAGAACGGAAAAATATCATTTGCCATGGAAGACAGAATCTGCTCAGAGAGCTCTGTCATATAGGCCTGTATGGTGACTTTCGGATCACAGGAACAGTAAACCGGCAGAGTCTTTACAAGCATGCAGACTGTATTCTCCAGTCTGGAATCATTTCTTCCATTATAAATAGTTGCAAAAAGACTCTCCTCGGAATTGGAATATCTGCTCATGAGAATGCCGAATACACCTGTAAACAGAATGTTTGGAGTAACCCCCAGCTTCTCGCAGGCAGAAAGTACCAGAGACTCTCCGGTGTCCACAGGCATCGACTGATATCCTCTCTCAGGAGTCTTTCCTGAGCAGTCAGGAAGAGGCAGGGATTCTGTCTCAATTCCCTCGAAAATACTGTCATAATATTTCTCGGCCTTCTTATATTTTCCCTCTTTCATCTGCTGTTCTTCATCAAGGGCAGCATCAAAGCCTGTGTAGGATTCTTTCTCCAATTTCTCACCCAGATAGGCCCGATCGATATCCTCAAAAATAATATCATAGGAATTACCATCTGCCAGGATATGGTGGAAATCTGTAAAAAGATATTTCCTGTCTTCTGTCACATAAATCCCCGCCCGGAACAGCCGTCCCTTTTCCAGCTTAAAGGGACGCACCAGCTCATCTTTCATCTTTTCAAACTGCTCATTTGTGGTCCGGACCACCTCTGGTACAAAGGCTTCCTCACAAGGCTTCTGCACCATCTCTCCGCTGTCACTTAAATAAACCTTTGTCAGCAGATACGGATGTGCAGCGATCATCTGAGAAATGGCATCTGACAGCTTCTGAACGTCAACAGAGCTTTCCAGTTCAAACAGGAACGGAATATTGTATACCGTACTCTCAGGATTCTTCATGCACTCTGCAAAAATACCCTTCTGGGAGCCGGTAAGAGGGTAAACTTCTCTCTTTTCATAGGTTCTGATCTTCGGTGCAAGCATCACATATTTTTCCAGTTTCTCCACCGTATTGTTTTCGTGGATATCACTAGTTTTCACAGTCACTCCGAATTCCTCTGAGATCAGAATACAAAGCTTCATGGCACTGATAGAAGACAGCCCCGCCCTGTAAAAACTTGTGTCAGTTCCAAAAAAATCATTCTCCACAACGTCTGCAACGATTTCAAAAATCTTCTTCTGCATAGGAGTCTGGGGTTCTTTCAGATTCTTTGGCTGTGCAACCGGCTTTGGCAGTGCTTTCTTATCAATTTTGCCATTCTGTGTCACAGGCATCTTTTCCAGTTGGACAAAAACCTCAGGAACCATATAATGAGCCAGGGACTCTAATGCATAGGCAGAAAGCTCCTCTGTATTGATCTGGCGGTCAGCCATAAAATAGCAGCAGAGGAATTTGTTATCTACAGGCAGAGTAATGCTGGTAATGATTCCCTCATAGGAATTGATCACTTCCTCGATCTCACCAAGCTCAATCCTCAGACCGCGAAGCTTGATCTGATTGTCTATTCTTCCGAAAAATTCAATCTCACCCTCAGGGCTGATCCTTGCAAGGTCACCGGTCTTATAAGCTCTCTCTCCGTTAAGATCAATGAATACAGCCTCTGTTTTATCCGGCAGATTCATATAACCTCTGCCAACACCCAGTCCTGCGATCACAAGCTCTCCGGTCTCTCCGTCCGGAAGGATCTTATTCTCTTTATCTACAATATATACCTTCACATTACCGTTAGGCGTACCAATGGTAATGTTTCTGCTGTTCGTAATTACCTTCATGGTACAGCTGATGGTAGTTTCCGTAGGTCCATAACCATTCATAATATAAGCATCCGGGTTTACTCTGCGAATCTTGTCATACAGAGCCGGAGGAAAAGCCTCTGCACCTACATCAAACACCTTAATCTGAGAAACTGCTTTTTCAAGCTGGGGCAGATCGATCATATTGGACAGGTAAGTAGGAGTTGTGGTCATAATATCCACTTTATTTCTGACGATCAGCTCACCCAGCATAAGAGGATTCAAAATCTCCTCATCAGAGGCGATCACCACAGTCATCCCGTTGGTAAGTGGCAGAAATTCCTCCAGAACAGACACATCAAAGGTCATGGCTGCCATGGAAAGAGAAACCGATCCCCTGCTGACATAACCATAAGTTTCCGCATTTTTCGGATCCGGATTTACAAAATTGGCAAGGTTGATATGTTCGATCAGCACACCCTTGGGCTTGCCTGTGGAACCAGAAGTATAGATACAATAACAAAGATCATGCTCCCCGATCTTTACCTGAGGATTCTCTGTATTCTCATTCTCCAGAAGTTCCTCGATCAGAAGTACTGTACAGGGAAGCTTAGCAAACAGTTCCCTTCGTTCCTCTGCGATCTCCTTTGTTGTGATAATAAAAGGAGCTCCTGAATCCTCAAAAATATACCGGATCCTGTCATCAGGATAATCCGGTGTGGCAACTGCAAATGCACCTCCTGCCTTCAGGATACCCTGTCGCACTGCATAGAAATCACAGCATCTCTCAAGAACCACACCTACGATGGTCTCCCGTCTGACACCTTTTTCCACAAGTGCATTGGCAATCCTGTTGGCCCGTTCATTGAGCTGTGCATAGGTAAAGCTCTCTTTGCCGGAGACAACTGCACATTTCTCAGGATGAAGCTTCACCTGTTCCTCGAACAATTCTGTTACCGGCCGAAACTCAAAAACAAAATTGTTCCTTTCATTAATATTTTTCATTTTCATGTACCTCCTAAAAAGATATTATGGTATTATTCATATCAATCGCACGAATATAATCCATGGATTTTGATACCTTCTTGACAAGTTCAATCCCATGTATATCAAAGTCTTCACTGTCATACTGATATTCCAGAGGGTTGAAATTTACACCGTTATCTCTGATCCTCAGTCTGCAGAGATCATCCTCCAGACAGAGGTTAATGTCGATCCAGTTGGAGGTTTTTCCCCCGAATCGTATAATATTTACAGTCATTTCCTCCGCACACACTGCGGCAAGATTTGCCTTGCTTTTAGAAGCTCCCTGTTCCTGGCAGAACTCTATGATCCTCTTATGAACCGTTTGTGCTTCCTCCATGGTACTCTTAATGGAAAAATCCAGATTAATCCCCGGATTTTTGTCAGGAACAATATAAAAGCTTGTATTCTTATGCCTGATTTTTCTGAAAATACAGGCTGCAACTGCAGTTATGATCTCAGTGGCAACAAATCCTGCTGCAATTCCGTCGATACCGATCCCGTCAATCTGTTTCCATACAAGGATTCCCACCAGGGTTGCAGGCAGAACTACCACCGCATTCTCCAGAAATGTGGCAAAGCTTGCAATGGCTGTCTCCTCAATGGACTCGTAATAGCTGATAATAAACTTATTCCACAGATAAGGTGCCACACACAAAGCAAAGATTCGTAGCGCCTGGACCATATGGCTACCCAGCTCGCCACCGCCGCTTCCGAACATAACAGTGATTTCCTCGGTAAACAGCATAATAAGGACAAAGATCACAGCCAGCAGAATGTAACTGTATTTCAGCATCTTTTTACAGAGAACCCGGATTCCCACGTAGTCCTTCTCTCCAAAAAGGATTCCTGCCACATTTGGGATCACACCGATAATTCCGCCTGTAAGCATCTCGACGATCAGCAGCACATTGTCACAGACAGTAAATACTGCCATACCTTCCTCGCCCAGCTGGTTCATGATAATGGTATTCAGTCCAAGCGCCTTTACAAAATTAGCTGCCATAAAGATCAGCATTGGCACGCCTGTGATGATTGCTTCCTTTGTGATTCCAAGTTCGCCCGGCTTTAGCAGGATCAGGTGGAGGTTTCGCTTATCAGAGCGGATATAAAGCACAAAAATTCCCATTGCAAACAGGAAACCAAGAACAGTTGATAAGGATGCACCTGTAATTCCCAGCGGAGTATATCTGAGGAATATATAGTCCAGCACAAGATTGATCACATTGGCTGCGATAAGGTAGGCTGATGCCAGCTCCGGATGATTCTCCACCCCAAGGTAATTGACCATCATCAGTCCAATTCCGATCACCGGTGCCCCCAGCATACTTACACGTATGTAATCTCTGGTATAACCGGTCAGGACACCGTCACCTGATACCAGAAGTCTGGCAACAGGTTCTGCTGCAGGAAGGGCACAGATTGAAAAAATGATTCCCACCACAAGTGTTACTATAAATGTGGCAGAAAACAATTTCGATGCCCCTTCTTTGTCTCGTTTGCCAAGCATGTTTCCCACTGCTATGGAACCGCCGATACCAAGGCAGTATCCTGTCAGCTGAACGATTGTCTCCACAGGCAGGCTCAGGGTAACTGCAGACATTGCCTCCACCCCGATCAGGTTACTTACAAATATCGTATCTACGATATTTCCCAGCTGAAGCGCCAGAGACATCATAATCCCCGGAATGATGTACTTATTCAGCTTGGCATTCAACAATCTGTTATTTCTCTCTTCCATCGCTCCCTCTCCTTTGTTTTCAGTTTTTTCAAAATATTGTGTCGTAAAACTGTAAGATATTTAAATTTTACCATTTAGTGCGATAAATAGCAAGTTAATAAAGAATGGGAGAAAGCAAATAAATATTGCTATTTACTGCAGTCTGATTCCCCATATTTTACAGTCCCTGGTGCCTACAACCGCATAGTTATCGTAGACAGCCGGGGAAGCCTCTATCACACCCTCGCTGACAGATAATACATCTTCCTGTTTACCTGTTTTACCATCAAGAAGGCGGATGTCACCTGTACTGTTGCAATAAAGAACCTTTCCTGATCCGTCTTTGTTATAAACGCACACCGGAGAAGACCAGGCATATGAGGAAGAATCCTCCCATGCTTTAGATCCGTCAGATTTTCTCAGACAGGCAAGAACTCCGGATGCATTGTCAGAGGTCTTTGCCACTGTCACATATATATAATCGGCAAGACTGTTCTTTCCACAGGCAATCGTAGACTGAACTCCACCGGAAACACCGTCATCAGTAGTACATTCATAATCTGTATGCCACACGATCTCACCGGTTTCTGCATCAATCTTCCAGACAGGGACAGTGGCTGTGTCATAACTTCTCCATCCAAGGCGGAAGGAAGTACTTACATACAGATACAGATGTCCTTTTTCGATTTCCAGAACAGGCGTTGAATTAGAATCATCCAATGTATCCTGAACCCATACCAGCTGAAGAGTGTTCAGATCCAGACACATAAGATTTCCCCCATTATCGGTCATAAATATATAGCCTTTATAGATTGCCGCACTGTCTTCCATTCCAAGCCAGAAAGACTCTGTACTGCTTCTTGTTCCATAGTAGCGCCATTTTACAGTTCTGCCCGGATCAATGGATAAAGTCCCACTGTTCAGATTATATTTTGTATTCAGCCTGATCAGATAAAGGATTCCATTCTCTCCCGGATAGATCAGGGTATCTGTCTCTGCATCCACAAGTGCTGATCCGTCAAAAAAGCTCAGACTTCCTCTGAGTGAAAACTCATCATTGTCTCCAAAAGTATACATAACACTACAATCCAGCAAGTTTACTACAAATACCTTTGCAGTTCCTTCGTTGCTGTTATATCCGGCGCCAACATACATAATCGGATATCCTCTCGGATCAAGGGCACCCGCACCCTTAAAAGTATATCCCAGATATAATGGGTCACGTGTCTTTTCTCCCGTTCTCAAATCCAGAAAATACACATAACCATCCATACAGGCATAAATCACCTCAACCAGTTCATCATCTGCCTTTGCTTTCTCTGTCATATTCATATGTGCTTTGACCTCTTTTGGCCATTTCATCATAAGCGGCTGTCCTGTCCAGCCACTTCCTGTCCAGACTGCACTGCCCGAAGAAAGAGAACCTGTATCTGCAGACCACAGTTTGTCCAGCCTGAAATCAGTCATATCTGCATAACCATGGGAAGGAGCATCGCGAAAACTGTTTCCGCGGAATGTGACGATCCCATCCACCTCAATATTAGTATAGCTGATCAGATTTTCCGGTTTTGTAGAATCCACACAATGAGGCTGAAAATTAATCTCTTTAGTCTCTTTCCTCCTAAAAAATATATCCTGTGAACTTCATCTTCTGCCTGGCTGTATCCGGCACATCGATCAGCCCAAAGCGGTAGAACATTCCATATATATAACTCACTCCGCGGATGTCGCCCAGAGCTTTGGGTCTGTCAACCACAGCTCCCACCTTCTTTATGTTTCTCAATGCCAGCAGCACTGAACTTAACGCCAGACTCTTACTGTTCTCCCTACGGTCGATCCACAATTCCCTTGTGTAGTCTCCATTCCGACCCTTTCTTACTTCATAAGTGAACGGAAGCCCTGTATAGGTTTTGAAACTCTCACCTGCATAGAGTAAAATAACCTCCCACAGATACTTCTCGTCCAGTGTTTCTCTCAGCTTCTCTACTGCCTGATATCCTTGTCTTTGCTGCATTCCTTCCTTTTGATCTCACTCCTACTCTTTTGATTTGCACTTACAATTTGTCAGAACGCTAAAGCGCGTTTGAAAAATCATTTCCATAATCTGCACGCCCCAATTTATCTTTCTGATTCGGACAGATATATTTATACTCATTTCTGTTTATACTCATTTCTGAGCAACGCAATTTCATGAGTCCATCCCTCATCGTCATTTGGTGTCTCCAGAATAAACGGAATTCCCTCTGTGGCAGGATGATTGATAACGCGGACAAGTGCCTCCAGTCCTATTTCACCTTCTCCGATTCTGGCATGGCGGTCCTTATGGCTGCCAAGGGGATTCATGCTGTCATTTAAATGGATGGCTTTTAGTCTGTCCAGACCTATTATCCGGT